>CAYIEG010000011.1:0-10545 GCA_964362375.1 uncultured Candidatus Saccharibacteria bacterium | reverse complement strand
TCGACGGTCATTGATTTTACCGGGAATCAGCCCTTGATCCTCCGGGCGGGGCCGATCCCGAAACACAAGCTCGACGAGTTGTTGAATTCGCCATAGTATGGGGATACCTAAATTTCCGCCGCATATGAGTCGGTCAACTCTCTCTTCAATTCTGGATACAAAGACCAACGCCGGGCACCGCTTTATCCGCGATTTTCAGATGCTCGATGGGGTCGTCACACGGCTGAAGAAAAAGGGCATGCGGATCGTGCTGACGCAGGGGGTGTGGGATTTGATCCACGAAGGGCATGCCAAGTATTTGGAAGCGGCCAAATCATTCGGAGACATTCTCGTCGTGGGGCTCGATTCCGACGAGCTGACCCGCGCGCGCAAGGGGCCCAATCGGCCGATCGTGCCGGAGCGCGAGCGGATCCAGATGCTCACCCATTTGCGCCACGTCGATATAGTGACCGTCCGCGATATCCGCCACGACATCGGGCACCTCATACGCCTCGTCAAGCCGCACGTGCTCGTGACTTCGTCGAGCACCGCCGACGTGAAAGACGATTTGGAAAAAGGGACCTATCGCGCATTTTGCAAAAAGATCGTCACGCTTCCCCCGCAGGCCACGACCTCAACCAGCGCCCGCATTCGGAATTTGACGATTGAAGGGGCCGAGCAGCTGGCGCAGGAGGTGGACAAGCTCACCAAGAACTTCATTCGGCAGATCAGAAGCGTATGAGCGGGTACGCGGTCATCGCATATATTCCGGCGCTGCATCGGGGATATATTAATTTTTTTAAGACGTATCCGGGGGCGCTGTATGTGCTGGGGGAGGGATTTGTGCGCGAGGTGCCGCGGATGGAGCGGGACATCCGCGCGCTGGCGTCGCAAGAAGTAAGGGCGCTGCTTGAAGGGTTGAAAATTTTCGAGCGCATCACCGTGCTTGATAAAAATACTTTGCAGGAGATTCGGGACGGTTCTACACCTATCGTAATGCCCGATGAGGACGTGAGCCGGCAATTCGCCGAGACGCATTTACCGGGCAAAAAAGTCGAGTTTGTTTCGGTGTTCCTCCGCTGGGACAAGCAGATTTCAACCAAAGAATTTGAAGTGCCGCCCAACCGCGTGATTTCTGAAGACCAAGTTGACAAGGAGATAATGGGCGTGGCGTTCAAAGAAGCGGAGAAAAGCCCGGATTGGTGGCGGCAGATCGGCGCCATCATTGTAAAAGACGGGAAGCCCGTGCTGATGGGATATAACCGTCCGGTGCCGTCGAAGGACTATACGTTCGGTCCATTTGGCGATCCGCGGAGCAATTTTGACGCGGGGATAGGGTTTGAAATTTCCAAGGCGCTCCACGCTGAAGCCGGAATAATTGCCCGCGCCGCACGGCAGGGTATCCCGTTGGAAGGTACCTCGCTCTATGTCACCACGTTCCCCTGCCCGGTCTGTGCCAAATCAGTGGCAGAGGCCGGCATCAAGTGGGTGTACTATTCCAAGGGCTACTCTTTGCTCGACGCCGAAGACGTGCTCCGCGCCTACGGCGTAGAAATTGTGATGGTAAAAGCCGGGTAGGATCGGCAGTCAGCGCGAAGCACAACATCTTTACGATCGTAAGAATGTTGTGCTGATTCAAGAAGAAAGGATTCGTACTATCCGACGCGGAACAGAACCGGTTCGCGTTTTTTATTTTCCCTGTCCGCGCCGATGATGTTGGCGTGGAGATGCGCGACCGAGGCGCCGGTATGCGCGGATTCGCCAAAACGCATAACGAGCGCCCCCCCTTTGATCGCTCGCTTACGGGCGATAAATTTTATCATTTGGTCGAGTTCTTTCCAGGCGTCCGGGGAGATTTCCGACGCGTGCTCGATATGCGTTTTGTGGATCAACAGAAGATGATGTTTGGTTCCCTTGTAGGGATACATGTTGTCTGTCAGGAGCCAATGTCTTCCGCGCTTGATTATCGGCCGCTTGTGATATTCTTTGAGGTGCTCTGGACAAAACGGGCATACGCCGTCTTGTTCGATTTTTTCAATGACGTTTCTGTATGCGTGATCCGGGCGGAATCGGGTATTTGCCGGATTGACAAAATTTTTCCGGCCGGCGGTCATATCGGCGTCGGGATGAACATTTTGGGATGCGGCTCGTAGTCGGTGAGGGAAAAATGCTCCGGCCGGAAATCGAAAATATCTTGGATCGAGGGATCAAGCGCGACCGTCGGCAATCTTTTCGGCTCTCGCGCGAGGAGTTCCTTTACCTTTTCGTACTGGCTTTCATATATATGGATGTCCGAAAACGTGTAGACCGCCTCCTTGAGGGTATATCCGAGGATCTGCCCGAGCATCATGCCGAATGCCGCGTACTGGATGATGTTGAACGGCACCCCCACGGGAAAATCAGCGCTTCTTTGGAAATGATGGATAGTGAGTTCTTTGGTCTCCGGATACGCCAGCACGTGTATCCAGCCGTGGCAGGGCGCCACCACTACTTTGCGGGTGAGGCCGGAATGCTGGAGCGTATATTGCGGGATCCATGGAGAAACAAAATGAGTCCGCAGATACGGCCGCTCTTTGATCTGCTGGACGAGGTTTTTTATTTGATTGAACGGCTGGCCCTCTTTTGTCGGAAAATTGGTCCACGCGGCGCCGTACGAGCCGTCTCCCAGATCGCCCTCCGGCAATCCGAAGATATCGCATTTTTCTTTGGTCACCCACGGCTTCCACCACTTGCAGCCGAATTTTTCGAGGTCCGCTTGGGTGCGGGCGCCGTGCAGAAATGCGATGTGCTCGGCCAAGGCGCCGGTAAACATGGAGCCGGAAAGGTCGCGCTCGGTGATCACCGGAAAGCCGTTCGCAAGCGAATAGCGCAGCTGCTGGCCGACGAGCATCTTGGCTTTTTCTCCGTGGATCGGGCGCACCTCAACGCCCTCCTCGAATATTTTTTGAAGAAGATTCTGATATTGGGCATCGGGTGTGCGCTCGCCGTATGGTTTGGTCTGCATGGTTTTGATTATTTCATACGCATATTCGGCGGTCAAATGGTTCTCTATTGTGCGGTGAACGAATCGGTGTAATAGTCATGCCATGGCTGAACAGAGAAATTTGATGCTTCGCGGCGGCAGGGTGCTGCCGGTCGGCGGGCGCACGCTGGTTGCGGGGACGCTGAATGTCACGCCCGATTCGTTTTACGACGGCGGGCGGTATTTTGGGAGTATTGAAAAAGCGGTTGCGCGGGTGCGGGAACATGTCGAGGAAGGAGCGGATATCGTTGATATCGGCGGCGAATCCACGCGGCCTGGGTCAGAGCCGGTATCGGCGGAAGAAGAATTGCGGCGGGTCATACCCGTGATTCAAGCAGTCCGCGAACAAATAGGATCCGATGTTATTGTTTCTATAGATACATACAAATCCGGAGTCGCGCGGCAGGCGCTGGAAGCCGGAGCGGACATGATCAACAGCGTCGGCGGCATGACGTTTGATCCGGAAATCGCCGCGGTTGCGGGCGAATACGGATGCCCGCTGGCGGTCTATCACATCCGCGGCAACCCGCGGAATATGCAGGAGGGCGAGATCGTCTATCGCGACGTGATTGCCGATATCGGCGAATTTTTTGAAGCACAGATTCAAATGGGTCTCGCGCGCGGGATGCGGAGAGAACAATTTGTCATTGATCCGGGTATCGGATTCGGCAAAACCGTGCGGCATAATCTTGAAATCATCCGGCGGCTCGGCGAATTCAAAAAAATCGGCAGGCCGATTTTGATCGGGGTCTCACGTAAGAGCCACCTCGGGGTTATTCTGAAAGACGCGCTGGGCCTGGCCGAGCCGCCGCCGGCCGAAGAGCGGCTGGAAGCGTCGCTGGCCGAAACCGCGGTCGCGGTTTTGAACGGCGCGGATTTTGTCCGCACCCATGACGTGAAAGAAACCCGAAGATTCCTCGCGGTCATCGACGCATTTGCCCGCACATGACACAGGATACTGGCCTTACAAAGATTTCCCTGCGGGGCATTATGGCCTCCTGTATCATCGGGGTGAAGCCCGAGGAGCGGGTGCTGGCGCAGCCGGTAGAGATTGACGTAATGCTGTGGGCGGATGCCGCACATGCGGGTAAGACGGATAACCTTGCGGACACGGTCGATTATGGAGCGCTCTGCCGTTTGATTGTAAAGGAAGCCGAGCAGTCCTCGTTTCAGCTGGTCGAAGCGCTTGCGGAGCATACCGCAGGGCTTTGTCTCGGCGATCCACGGGTGATAGAAGCGCGAGTAAGGGTAAAGAAATTGCAGGCGCTCAAATCCGGCCGCTATGCGGCGGTGGAGATTGTAAGACGGCAGAGAAATGCCTAAGGTTTTTCTCGGACTCGGGACGAATGTAGGAGACAGGCAGGAGAACATCCGGCGGGCGATTGCATTGCTCGGCGAACGGATCGCCGATATGCGAGCCGCGCCGGTATACGTATCCCGCGCGGTCGGATATGCCGACCAACCGGATTTTCTGAATACGGCCGTGAGCGGCGATACCGAGCTTGCTCCGGAAGAATTGCTCGGGTTTATAAAAAAGACCGAACAAAGCGTCGGGCGGGTCGCTCGGTTCCGCTGGGGGCCGCGCGAGATCGATATTGACATTCTCTTTTATGACAATCTCGTATACGCGAGCGAAACGCTCGAAATTCCGCACCCGCGGCTCCACGAGCGCGATTTTGTCCTGCGGCCGCTCTGTGATTTGGAATCGGAATTGGTCCACCCGAGGTATCAAAAGACAATAGCAGAACTACTTGCGAAATTGCCGCAAGAGAATTTGTCTATTATCCGAATGGTAGCATATAGTAAGAGTTAGGCATGTTTAGGTTATACATCTTTGATTGGAGCGGTACGGTGAGCGACGACCGGCGGCCGGTGTACGAAGCCAATATGCGGGTGTTGCAGGCGTATGGAAAGCCGGTGATGCCGTTTGGAAAGTGGTTGGCGATGTCGGCGGCCTCGGCGGTTGAATTTATGAAGAGTCGAGGTGTGACTGCGGCGGCAAGCGAGCTTTTTGATTTGTATAGAACGCACTATGCATTGATCAAACAAAGCGGGTTGCCCCCGCAGGTCTATCCCGATGCAGTCGCAATCTTTGAGGCGCTTCATCAGAGAGGGAAATCCACTGCGGTGGTCAGCACTCACCCCGAAGAAGAAATACGAGAGGAAGCGGCGCGGTACGGCATCACCCCTGGCCTTATCAGAGGGAATCTTGCGGAGAAAGCGGCCGCACTGAAAGAGGTGATGCAGTACTTCGGCTGTACGCGGGCGGAAACAATTTTTATCGGCGATACGATTTACGATATTCGCGCGGCCAAAGAAGCGAGCATACGGTCGGGTGCGGTGGGATGCGGGTATCATTCTGCCCAAGCCCTGCAGCGCGAAGCGCCGGATTATTTCGGCCATACCCTTACAGACGTTATCCGCGGCATAGAAGCTCTATAATTTACATTTCTATGTTCTCACATCTCAAAAAATCCGATCCTGAGGCGGCGCGGCTGATCAGTGCGGAGACAAAACGCCAACAGGAGACGATTGACCTGATCGCGTCCGAGAATATCGTGTCGGGGTCCGTGCGCGAGGCGCTCGGGTCTTCCCTGACGAATAAGTACTCCGAGGGGTATGCGGGCAAGCGCTATTATGCCGGCAACCGCGTCGTGGACGAGGTCGAGACGCTTGCCAAGGACCGCGCGCGCTCTCTCTTTGGCCTCGGCAAAAACTGGAGCGTGAACGTCCAGCCGCTGTCCGGCTCGCCGGCCAATATGGCGGTCTATTTTGCATTGCTCAAGCCCGGCGACAAATTCATGGCCATGGCGCTCTCTTCGGGCGGGCATCTGACCCACGGCGATCCGGTGAATTTCTCCGGCCGCCTCTTCAGCCCGGTGCATTATGCTGTCGGCGCCGACGGCTATATCGACTATGAGTCAGTGCGTCGGCTCGCGCTCCGCGAGAAGCCCAAGCTCCTGCTCGCGGGGTACACGGCGTATCCGCGGGGGATTGATTTCAAGAAATTCGGCGCGATCGCCAAAGAGATCGGCGCCTTTTTTATGGTGGACATGGCGCATATCGCGGGGCTGGTGGCCGCGGGTGTCCATCTTTCGCCCTTTCCGTATGCCGATGTCGTGACCACGACGACGCATAAAACCCTGCGCGGGCCGCGGGGCGCCATCATTTTTTCCCGGATCGACCGGACGTTCACGGCAGGAGGGAAAGAAACGACAGTTGCCCGCGCGGTCAACCGCGCGGTGTTCCCGGGGCTGCAGGGCGGGCCGCACGACAACCAGACCGCGGCGATTGCGGTGGCGCTCGGAGAAGCGCTGAAGCCGGATTTCAAGCGATACGCGCGCCAGATCGTGAAAAATGCAGAGGCGCTTGCAGGAGCTTTGCAGAAATCGGGCTTCCGGCTGGTTTCCGGCGGGACGGATAATCACCTCATGCTGGTTGATCTGACCGACAAAGGGATTACCGGACTCGAAGCCCAGGACCGGCTGGAGGCGGCGGGTATTATCACGAGCCGTACCACTGTCCCCAATGACCCCCGGCCGCCTTTTGACCCCTCCGGCCTCCGCCTCGGGACACCGGCAGTCACGACGCGCGGGATGAAGGAGAAAGAGATGAAAGTGATTGCGGGGTGGATAACGCAGGTGTTGACAAAGGGTAATTCGCGAAGTATAACAGAAAAGGTGAGAGATCTTTGCAAGCGGTTTCCTGTGGAATAGATACATGATTTTGCTTGAAGGGAAAAAACTCGCGCGGAAAATCCTCGCCGAGGTAAAGGAGGAAGCGGGTACGCACAAGAAAAAGCTGCGCCTCGCGGTCGTGGTCGCCGGGGAGGACCCGGTGATCCGGAGCTTTATCGCGGAAAAGAAGAAGGCCGCGGAGCGCGTCGGCATTGACGTGCGCGTCTATCCCTTTGAAGCCGCCATTACCACGAACGAATTGCGCAAGCGGATTGCCGAGATCGTGCACGAGAAAAAAAATATGGCGGCCATCATCCAGCTGCCGCTCCCGCCGCAGATCAATAAACAATATATTTTGAACGCGATCCCGCCGGAGAAAGATGCGGATCTTTTGTCCGCGCGCGCAATCGGCAATTTCGCGGTCGGCAAAAGCCCCACAATGCCGCCGGTCGCGGGCGCGGTGAAAGCCCTCTTTGAAGAGTATAAGATTGATTATGTAAAGAAGCGGATCGTCATTCTCGGCGCCGGCGCTCTTGTCGGCAGGCCGGCGATGCTTTGGCTCGTGCAGGAGGGCGCCACGATCACGCTGGTAACGGAAAAGACCGTGCAGCCGGATGCGCTGCTGCGCCAAGCGGATATCATTATTTCGGGCATCGGGAAGCCGCGTTACGTGACGGGAGATAAGGTAAAAGAAGGCGTGGTCGGGATTGACGCCGGGACGTCGGAAACCAACGGCGAGGTGGCGGGTGATATTGATTTCGAATCGGTGGCGCCCAAAGCCGCGGCGTTGACACCGGTCCCGGGCGGGGTGGGCCCCTTGACCGTCGCGATACTTTTGCAAAACGTCGTGACCCTCGCGAATCGAAAATAAAAGCGAGATGCTCCCTACGGGTTACCTCCGTTGCCTTTTTCCCACGGGACCGAAGAAAGAAGCGGATAGTAAAGATCTTCCTTTTCCTCGATCTCGAACGATGAAAATGGTTTGTCGGGCGCGTAGGGTTTGCCGGTAAACTCGACAAACGGGACGTCGGTAATCACCGCAAGCGGAGTCGTCTCTTTGCCCTCGCCCATGACGGCGACCGCGGCCGCGGCAAGCCCGTCGGCAATATCCGCGACTTGAATCATAAACTCGCGTCCGAAGATGTCATGGCCGCCGCGATAGTCCTTGAGCGGCGTGAAGCCGTAGTGCGCGAGCGAGATGCCGAGCGTCCCGCGGCGGAGCGGAATGGTGTGCGAATCGGTGATGACAATGCCGAGATTTTTTATTTTATAGGTTTCGCGCGCCCATTCCCAGAGCGTCTTGGCTGTTCCTTTCGGATCGCGCGGCCAGAGGATGTAATAATCGTTGGCATTGGACTCGTCGATGCCCGCGCTCGGGATAAAGAGATTGTATTTGAGAGTATGCATCACCCAGCGGTTGGGCACGAAATCGCGCGGCAGATACTTGTCCGCCTCTTTTTTGATCAGTTCGTCTTTGTCGGGGTAATCGGATTTGGGTACGCATTGTCCCTGCCAGATGCTCACGACTTTTGAGGTGATGGCAAGAACAGACCGCTCCTCGATTTTTGGGAGCGCATCCTTAATCGCCGCGAGCAGGTCATCTCGTGGAGGCACGAGTACGCGGGTTTTGATTGGAGTGATGATCATTACCCGAATGTAGCAGATGTTATATCAGCGAGCAAGATTAAACTTTCAGGAATTTTGCCGCTTGATTTAGCCGCGCGAAGCGCGGCCAAACCCGCGGTTCGTGAGACGCCGATACGCGGTATTGTTTTGGATACGAATGGATTGTATCCATCCGTTGCGTCAGATGTCTGACGGCGAGTGATGAAAAGAGTATTTTTCTGTGGTGTCCCGCTGATTCCAGCAGAACGGCGTGGCTGTCCACATTTTGATTTCGCTCGGGCACGGCGGAATTCCCCCCAAACCCCTCCCTTTTTGCCCGCCTGCTTGGGCTTCGCCCCCAAAACTTTTGGACGGACGGATTTTTCGGCGTTGGCATTATCCGACTTGACGGATCCAATCTCGAATAAACATCCCAACTCTTTCAATATCTGTTGGCGCTAATTCACCACTATGCATGATGATGTTCCTAGATTTTTCTAGCGTTTCGATTATTTGTTTTGCCCATTCCACCTTGCCAATATGTACTTCAAAAAATTTCCAGTTCTCCGGCTTAGCCATAATAGAGATAAGGTCTCCAAATTCAGTATAGTAAATCATTGAATCACCGCGAGGTGTCAGCCAGCGCACATCTTTTTCTGATTTTTTTCTATTCTCAGCATTAGCTCGGATCTCCTTTTTTACACATAGCTCCCACCATTTTTCTCCTCTTTCCTCAAGTAATTTTTTAGCGATAAACTCTCTCACTGAATTTTCAAATGCGCAAATGGCGGTATAGACAACGGCCATCCTTCTTGATTTTACAACAAACCCCTCGTCCATGAGGGGGATACCAAGTCGTTTAGATGTTTCTGATTCCCACGCTTCAGAAAAATCTCCTTTAGGCTTCCGACCAGCCTTATCCAGGGCCTCCTCGGTAAGAAGCCCCCTAAAAGCGAAAGAGTATAATTTATCGTGATCCATATTTTAGAACAGATGCTTTTTCAAACTCTTAAACAAGGCGTCATAAACGGCTTGATCTCTTGATTCTGGTAAATGAATTTGTATATTGTAGTGGAGCTGTGCTTTATGAAGTTTCCCGCCAATACTTTCCTCATCGGCTTCTTCTTGAACAGGAAGAGGTTCTTTGACCGGAGGTTCTGCTTTTTGTGCAGAAACTTTTTCCTTCTTCTCCTCTCCTTTCTTTGTTGCGGTATCCCATTCGGCGTAATCAACTAGGGCCTTAAATGTATTGGCCATTAGATGAAGTACTTTATCCGAAATTTTACCTTGCGTTAGTGTCCTTAGTTTATTCTTTACTTCGGCGACTGTAAGCTCATTTGCCTTGAGGTTAACGGCAAATAAATCGCCATAAGCCTCTTTTATTCCCTCCGCCAAAATCTGCTTGGATTGTGATTGGTCTAAAAACTTAAAATATCTTTCTGTTGGTATAGCATTAGCGTCTAAAAAACCAAGTCCTTTCAGTAGGCCTAGGTAGAGGCGGTCATTGGTACTCTTAAACTCAAGGCTTTCCAGAACTTTCTGAGTAAATGCTTCCGGGGCCTTTGCTGTAATAAGGCTGTTAAAAAATGACTCAAGATTCTTAGTTGTGATTAGGTATGAGGATATGAGGGCCATAGAAATAGGTTATATTTACATTAGTAAATATAACAGACCCCATTGTAAAAATCAACACGGTGCACGGTAAAGACAAGTCAATTTACCGCGATGTCTCAAAAATTTTCTTTACTAATACAGTCCTTGCGTAGAAAGCTCTACTTGTCGAACCGTGACCAGACCCTTTTGTCCGCGCTTGTATCCACTTCCCATCTTTACCAGTTAAACTCTTAAATCCTTTTGTGATAAGCTTGTGCCGAATAAAGTCATAATCCGCTTTCATCTCTTGGATAAGCTCGTCTGTTTCGGAAAAGTCCAAGCTCGTAACTTTTAATATCTCTGCCTTTTCCGAATTTTTACCATGCCACATTACGGCGCAAAAAACGATCGTTTTGAGCTTTGCCCAGCAATGACTTTCAAAAAATGAGTGGGCTTTCAATTCTTCAGGATTGATCATTGTTATCGCCATTGTTTCTTTTGGCACGAGTTCTTTTCCCGCGTAGCGGAAAGCAACTGATTTTAGTTCATAGGTAAGCCCATTTGGCGCTTTTGATACATTAGTCTGAAGTCCCGCTAAGCGTTCCAAAACAAGACCTTTCCAGCCCTTGTTTTGCTTTCCAGTTTCATAAGTCGTAATACCATGTTCCA
>CAYIEG010000010.1:0-10749 GCA_964362375.1 uncultured Candidatus Saccharibacteria bacterium | reverse complement strand
AAAAAACTGCGGAAGGAGCATACAGACAGCCGCCGCGACATATTTGCGGCAAAGCATGTGGTGGAGCAGACGCGGCGCGAGATGATATTCTATGTGAAGGGCAAGGCCGTGCTCGGCAATCATTATCACACGACCTTCAAGGAACACGTAACGCTGGTATCGGGTGCATGCACGCTCATCATGCAAAAGCTCGATAAAAAAGGGCGGCCCGTGGGACCCATCCGTAAGGAAAATCTCAAAGCGCCGGTACTGCTCACCATGCCGACCTACACCGCCTACGCCTACATATTCAAAGCCCCCGCGATTTTAATCCTGCGCATCTGGCGCTCGATCTATGACGAGCGCGATATTAATGAATATCGTTTAGCGTAATTCTTATGAACATCACCATCGGACACCCCGCTCCCGAAGTACGCCTTCCTGATCAGGAGGGAAAAATGCATACGCTATCTGATTATCGCGGTCAATGGGTACTGCTCTATTTCTACCCCAAGGATCACACTTCCGGCTGTACCGCGGAGGCCTGCTCGCTCCGCGATCACTTCGACCGGCTCCTCGCCAAAAAAGCCGCGGTACTCGGCGTCTCGATCGATTCGGTCGCGTCCCACAAGTCGTTTGCCGAAAAATATACCCTCCCTTTTCCGATTTTGTCGGATGCCAATAAAGAAACCGTGGCCGCATACGGCGTCTGGCGGAAAAAGACGTCATCCGACGGCAAAGAATACTACGGCACGTTCCGCACTTCCTTCCTCATCGATCCGGAAGGAAAGATTGCCAAGATCTACGAGAACGTAAATCCCGAAACCCATACCGAAGAAGTGTTGCGCGATCTAGATTCGCTCGTCCGCTGACCGATCAAACCGCGTAATGGTATCTCCTATACCCTTCCTCAAGTCACCTTGGGGAACAAAACCGCGATTGCGGATCTTCGTATCATCCACATCATATGACAACTGATTCATAATCGGCGAATCAACGTAATCAATCTTAAGATCCGGCCGACTCCAGAATTTTTTACGCGAATTTTCGTCATCCTTTACTCCAGTCAAAACCAATCAACGGAGAATCTTGGGGCAGGTGCTCGATTCTGGGATGCGCCTGATCATACGCCTCGGCTGCGTGATAAATAATACCCATTGGGGAGTCGCCGAGTACTTGGTATCCGTGCGCCACACCCGGCGGAATCGCGATCACTTTCATATCGCCCTCCCCGGTCTCAATCACTTCGGTATTGCCGCGGGTCGGTGATCCCTCGCGGATGTCGGCAACCACGATTTTGGCGCGCCCCTTTACCACGCACCATATTTCCCAGTAGGGGTGGTAATGGAATGCCTTGATCACACCCGGCCGGGTTTCGCTGTAGCTGGTCTGCCGGATTTGATGAAATGTCTCCTCCCCGAATTTGACGAGCTCGCCAAAAAACCCTTCATGGTCCTGATGTCCTACTACTTTCTTTATCGCCAGTCCCTCAATCATGGCTTCGAAGTCCCGAATTTGCTGTCCGCATAATTCACTGATACAGTAGCACAAAGCGTAAAAATGCGCGAAACAGTAACCCGTTGGGATAAGGAGAGATCGCATGGGTGAAGCGAGGGAATATCCGATCCAGCCGACTGCCCCGCAAGTGACGGAACAGTACTCTGATATTTCGCTGACAGGTCTTTTCAACGCCCATACGGCGATCATCAACTCGGAGCGGCAGGCAATTTGGCAGCGGTACAATGTTTTGCTGCTTGCAAACGCCGTAATCTTCGGATTTCTATCGGGAGCAGGACGCACAACTACAGAAGTATTGTTCGGTATGTCCTTTGGCCTATCATTCTGCGCCGTCTGGTGGATTATCACCAGAGAAGGATGGCGTCTGTTAACCACACGCAGAGATAAAGCGGCGCAGTTTATCTGGCCTGCTCTCGACCGTGAAGCGAATCCTTTCGAAATCGGCATCGTATACGAAAGGGGGTTGATGGGTGGACGGATTTATCAAATGGCGGTAACGGTTATTGCTCTTTTTGTAGTGGGATATGTCTTCCTTGCGGTAAGCCGCTTGTGGTAAAAGATTAAATCTATGATCCGCTAGAAAAAGCCGCTTATGCTATACAGCATCGCGGCATTTTACTTGGGAAGAGTTCTTGAATCTATGACGGTTTCTTTTCACTTGCCACCAGGCGCCAACCGCCGGGCGCGTTCGGGTGCCGATGGAAGGTGACTCTATCTCCCGACTCAATACGTCTATAGGTATCTTGTGAAATTAATACTCTGTAGGTGCGGCTATCAGCAGAGATGAAAACTTCCCAATACTCTGCATGCCCTAACCACATAGGAGGATAGGGCAGCCAGAATCTGGAATCCAGATGGTGGATTTTCTCAAGGACCACTCCGGTAATAGCTGGTCCAGTGGTACAACTGATGGTGAGTAGAAAAATAATAGAGATCCTTGCTGCTGCCGTCCATCCTCTTCGGCGCATTGTCCCCCTCCTCGGATTAATGATTCGTAATCGAAGAACTGCTGACAATCAAGGTATACTACACTTCGGAATAATTTTCAAGGGTCAAAATTGATTTTCTCTTTTATCTGGTATGGAGTCCGCTTCTGCGACTCGTAGTAGGTGCGCATCACCATTTCGGCCAGCACCCCCATGATGGCCAGCTGCATGCCCGCCATGAAGAAAAATACGGTGAGCACCGGCAGAGGCGTGCGGTTGAACGACGTTCCCAGGACTTTCAGCCACAACGCCGCACCTCCCGCGATAAAACCGAGCAGGAACGAAACAAACCCGATCCCGCCAAAGAAATGGATCGGCCGGTTCATGTAGCGCGTCAAAAATTTGATGAGCAGGAGATCGAGCACCACCCGATACGTCCTACTGATGCCGTAGTTGGAATGCCCGTGGATACGCGGCCGGTAGCGCACCGGCACCTCGGCAACCCGCGCCCCGCGCCAATAGAGATACGCCGGAATGAAACGATGCATCTCGCCGTAGAGCGGAATTGCAGTGACGAGTTCCCTGCGATAGGCCTTGAGCGTACAACCGTAGTCATGGAGGCGAAGCCCTCCGATTTTCGAAATCAGCCAATTCGCGGCCTCGGAAGGAAATCGGCGGGTAATGCGCCGGTTCTTCCACCGGCCCTGCCGCCAGCCGGACACCACGTCATATCCTTCCGCCATCCGGTCGAGCAGCAGCGGGATATCTGCTGGATCGTTTTCCAGGTCGCTGTCGATCGTCACGATCACGTCTCCCGCCGCCGCGGCAATGCCCGCGGCCAGTGCTGCGGTCTGGCCGAAATTATGGGTAAAGGCAATGATCCGCAAACTGGAATTCTGCGCGGCAAGCCGGCGCAGTTCCTCCATGCTCCCGTCGCGCGATCCGTCGTCCACGGCGATATATTCCACCGAATCCTGCAGTTTTCCCCGCACGCGATCCAAGCCATCCACCAGATTCTGGAGATTGCCGCGTTCATTATACACAGGAAATACAATTGAGATCTTCATGGCTGTTTTTTACGCCTGTACAATTCCAGCGTTCCGCCGTCGTTCCCCTCGGTATATTTGCGCGGGTACACATTGGACGCCGTCGCCGCCAATTCGTAGTCGCTCTCAAGGATTGCGCGGATCTCCCCGACCTTGGCCGCCGTATCTTCGCTCCGCTCGCCCCAAAAGGGCTGACGGCGGAACTGCTCAAAACTGGTTTCCTTATGCATCAAGAAATAATCCGCGTCATGCCCAAGCCACTCTTTTATCATGGCGAGGTTATAGAATCCGGCCCGGCGCACCCTTTCGATGTCCGTATCGCCCAGATACAGAAAATCGCGCTGCAGGAGCGGCGCATATGTCCGGCGGTCGGCAAGATAGAGGTGCGCGAGTGAATTATCAAACGTCAAAATCTTATCGCCGGGCCGCGTGTGCCCGCGCACAAGGTCGGCCCCGCGCCCGAGCCGCGCCAGATCCGATTCCTCGCCGGGATGCGAAACCACGTCCGTACGATAGAGATTGGTTGCGAAATTCAACGCTATCACTCCGGCAATCAGCACCGGCGCCCACGCCTCCCGACGCATCCACCGCCCGAATCCGGCCGCCACCGCAAGGATAAGGACCGGCATGAAATAATTTGCATAGAAGAGCTTACCGACGAATTTGGGATAAAAGTAATGCGCGGCGAGGAGCCCCAAGGAAAACATCAGCAGCAGGGCATATACCCGCTCTTGCCGCAGGAACGGAACGAGTCGCCGGCGTTCTCGCAGGAAAATGAGAATCGTAAAGGAGAAAAAAAGCAAAAGATACCCGTAATACTCTTTAAAGAATCCCGTGAGTTCCGCGAGGAATCTCAAAATACTGGGGTCGGTGAGCGGCGTGAGTCCGGCAAACGGCCCGAAGCCGACGAATACATGCAGAAAATTGCTTGCCGCAAGCGAAGAGTTTGCGGCCATCAGCGGTATATAACCCAGGACGACAACCGCAAAAAAGACACCGGCAAAAAGAGCGACCCCCCGCCAAGAAGTCCGCAGGAAGAGCAGGTACGCAAGATAGATCAGGACTGCGGCAACGAGATTGATCCTCGCCAAAACCATGAGCCCCGCCAGAATTCCCCCGAGAACCGTTTTTTTTCGTTCCGACAGGCTGGACGTCTCGGCCAAAACCAAGGTGAGCAGAAGAAATGCCGCGGCCGAATACATCGTGGCCGACAGATAGACCGAAACAAGAAGAAAATTGCTCAAGACAAGCAAGAGTGCTACGACCGCGGCCGCCCGGCCGCCGAGACGGCGCGCGACAACGGCCATTACCGCAAGTGCTGAAACGAAGAAGAATGCTGAAACGATCCTACCCGCATAAAGGCTCGGACCCAGCAAATATTGAACCGCGCCATGCAGCGGAATCACCAACGGGGCATACGGGAAAATGCCCTCTCGGAAAGGAATGAATTCTCCGGTGAAGATGAGATAACTTTTGAATAACGGGAAAAGCTCGTCCACCCACATTTCGCGCCACAAGACGAACACTATCGTCTCGATCAGGACAAGGGCTGCCGTTAAAAATGCCGCCGCCGGAAACGCCACCCGTCTGCATTTTTCGATAAAAACGTCCATATCTTCTTTAGAGCATGCTCTCAGGAGTGTAACGCATTCCTACGCGCATTCGCAAGCGCAGCCGCAAAGATACGGCTCATCTCCCTGCCCTGCTTTTCCCACGAGATATTCCGCTCCACAAAGGTTCTCCCCGCGGCACTCAACCGCCTCCACGCCTCCGGATCGTCAATCATATATTTGACGGCGGCGGCGATTTCCTCCGGCCGCTTGGGATTGACCAGGAGCGCATTCTCCCGGTGAGTCAGCACCTCATGGGCTCCGGCGGTGCGCGAGACAATCACCGGCAGGCCGCACGCCATCGCTTCAAAAACCGCCAACCCCCATGACTGGTGATGGCTCGGAAATATAAAAACATCGTGCTCGTGATAATTCCGTATCAAATGCTCTTCCGGAAGTTTCCCGAGGAATCGCACCCGCTCCCGCAGGCCGGGCGAATCGCAGAGGCCGGCGATGCGACGATAATACGGATCATCGGTCTCGTAGCCGCCGACGATGGAGAGTTCAACGTCGTAGTTTTCCTCCACCAACCGCCGCACCGCCATGATGCCGTCTTCGAACCGGCGATGAGGAAAGAAAATTCCGGCCATCAACAGCTTTCGCTTTGCGCCGGCCGGGACGGAACGCGGCCGGTAAGGAAACTGGCGGAGTTCAATGCCGTTATGCGCTATCACCGCCTCGCGGCCCCACGCCTGCTTTACCCGCGCCTGATCCGCGCGATCCAAAACCACGATCTCGTCTTGGCGCCGGATAAAATGTCCGTTGTACGCGTCGGCAAAGCGGGCGCTCAATTTTTTCCACGTCTCCCTCTTCAACTCCAAACCCAATTCTTTCCTTTGCCACAGCGCAAAGGCCCTGGTCGGCATATCATGCATCGTCCATACCGAGGGAACGTTTTTCACCGTCTTTTTAAAATAGTACGCCACCTTATAACAAACCTGATCATGCGGATTGAGAACGTCCGTGTCGTGATCGATCAAGCGCGCAAGCTTCTTTGCGGCGATGCGCTCTCGCATCAAATCCCACACAAGATTGAGAGACCGGGGGTAATACCCGAGAGCCGTGACTGCAAGGCTGTCAAGCAGATCCGGGTAACACTGCTCCGGCGACAAAACAAAGGTATAGAGTTTTACCGTATGCCCTTGCTGTTTCAATTGCTGCGCCAGACACAAGACATGCCGCTGTATCCCCCCTTGTACGTTGAGCCGGCGGACAATGATTGCTATTTTCATATATCTTCGTATAGTGAAGCCATGGATCTGGACCAAACTATCCTGAACTGGGACCGGCTGGGAGAACGGGAACCCCTCTGGGCGATTCTCAACGACAAAAACAGGAGAGGGAGAAGCTGGGATACAAACGAGTTTTTTGAGACCGGCCAGCGGGAAGTGTCGGAGCTCTTTGGACATCTTGCATCGCTCGGCCTCCAACCGCGCCGGGGAAGCGCGCTTGATTTCGGCTGCGGCGTAGGACGCCTTACCCAAGCGCTGGTCCCCTACTTTGAACGCGTGACCGGCGTAGACGCCGCCCGCTCGATGATCCTCCTCGCAGAACAATATAATCGCTCCCCGCAGCACTGCACGTATCAGCTCAATACCGCCGCGGATCTCAAGATGTTTCGAGACCGCTCGCTGGACTTCGTCTATTCCAAAATCACGCTGCAGCACATGGAACCGCTCTACGCCAAAAGCTATATCAAAGAATTCATCCGCATACTTGCCCCCGGGGGGATACTCGTTTTCCAAGTGCCGGATAAAAGAATCGTATCATCTTTGACCCCCCGATCGGGGCTCGTCCCAAAAATCAAAATGCTGCTTCCGGCTTCCCTCCTCCATCGCTATCGGAAGATGCGCTACGGCATGCGGCCCCGAATTGAGATGTATGGCATCCCGAAAGAAGAAATGACCGCGCTGATCACGTCACTCGATGCCGCTGTCGTACACGTCCGCCAGGACCAGAGTGCGGGCAAGGACTGGATCAGTTGGGAGTACTACGTCACTCGATGACGCCTCTCCCGTGCCGTCGGAGTCCTCCGCGCAGGGACTCCATGTCCGCATCCGTCATCAACCTTACTAACTCTTTGAAACTCACCGTTGGTTTCCATCCCAGATCTCTCTGCGCGCGGCGCGCATCGGCGCAAAGCTCATGCACCTCGGCCGGCCTGAAAAGGGATTCGTCCGTCTTTACGTACTTCTTCCACTCGAGCCCGAGATATCCGAACGCCTCCTCCACGAATTCTTTGACGCTGTGCGTCTCGCCGGTGCCGATCGCGTAGTCGCGCGGCGTTTTCTGCTGGAGCATCAGCCACATCGCTTTCACATAATCGCCCGCAAACCCCCAGTCGCGCTTCGCGTCCAAATTACCCAGCCGCAACTCTTTGGCAAGACCCAGTTTTATCTCGGCGGCGGTACGGCTAATCTTGCGCGTTACGAATTCGAAGCCCCTACGCCCGCTTTCGTGATTGAAAAGTATGCCCGACACCGCAAAAAGACCATGCGCCTCGCGATGCATCCGCGTCAGATAAAAAGACGCTAGCTTGGAAATGCCATAGGGCGAGACCGGATTGAAAGGGGTACGCTCGTTTTGAGGCGATTCGGAGGCCCGGCCGAACATTTCGCTGGTCGCGGCAAAATAAAAACGGCATTTGGGGTGCAGCTCCTTTATGGCGGAAAGCAAATGATGCGTCCCGTCGATGTTTACGCGGAGGGTGGAGATCGGGTCTTTGAACGACTCGTCGACAAAACTCTGGGCGGCCAGATGATAGGTTTCATCCGGTTTAATCGCGGCGATGAGCCGCCAGATCGTCGGATAATCGGACACGTCGCCGTGATGAATATTGATTTTTCCAAAAATCCGATTGATGCGCGAAAAGCGCGCCTCGTGATCCTCAACCGCAACCCGGCGGACCAATCCGTGGACTTCATATCCTTTCTCCAGCAGCAGCTCGCAAAGATACGAGCCGTCCTGCCCGCCAATACCCGTAATGAACGCTGATTTCTTTTTCATGCTTAAAATTCATTACCTGCCGTAGCATACCATTAAAACGCCCCCGTGTCTAGAGCATGTCTCAAAACAGGGTGTAGATGAACGGCGCCACCACGGCATTCGAGGTAAGAAGGATGAGGGCGCCGAGCGCCAAAATTGCAAAAACCACCGGCAGCAGCCACAGACGCCGGCCGGCCGCGAAATACCCGATAATTTCTCTGACAACGGCAATTCTCCCCATACGCTGGTAACTAATACATACTTTCGGGCCGCTCGCTCTCTACCGCCTCACAATCTCTCCAATAACTGGATACGCCCTCGCGAAAGCCGAGCCCCAAAGGATCCTGGCCGAAAAGGCGCCGGAGGACGCCGAGCGGCGTGATCAGGCCAAAAAAAATCACGATCATCACCAACCGGGAGACCGCCTGGCCAATGAAGATCGAGACGGCAGCGGCGGGAAGATAGATAAACCGCAAAGTCCGCGGCATGAGGAGAGCCGCAGGCACCAGTGCCGCCCCCGCGCCAATGAGGATCGGTTGGCGCCAATAGCCGCCGCCGAAACTCGCGAATATTGCCGCGATCAGCCCGAAATAAGTCAAGAGCTTGGGGTTGGAATCGATATCCCGACGGAGTTTCTCCAGGTCCTCTTTCATAGATCAATCATCACGTCAAACAGAAGTTTGGCAACCTCTGCGGCGCCCGCATTGTTGAAGTGGACTTCATCATAAAAAACCGTGGTATCGGCCGGCAGAAGCTTCGCGAGATCCGCCACGCGCACCGTTCCGGTCCCGTCCAGCGACCGAACCGCATCATTGAATCGCTCCAATGCCTCGGCTATCTCTCTGTTGCTGAACCTAAAATCCATCTTACCGCCCGGGGTCACAGAAAGCAATTGATCGAGGTCGTCGGACAAATCCGCTTGATACAGATGCGGTTGGGTCATGAGTATCATGGGTATTCCCGCTTCACTGGCCAGTGCTGCCAATGCATCCAGATTCCGGTTAAAATACCGGGCCGTTCGCTTCAGTTCCGCCGGCAGGGGCCTGACCGGCAAAGCCCGCCGGACCGCCCGCTTCTCTTCGTAACCCGGATTGGTCAAATCGATTACGTCGTCGGCCTTTATCCCTCGGTACAAGGCCAACCCATAATAGCCGCGGCGGATAATCTCCGAACGGGTGAGGTAATAACCGATGTCCGACCATCGCCTCCCGTAGTAGAACGCCGGATCCTGCTCGGTCGCGCCCGAACTCCGGAGAAAGGTGTTGAGATCGTTGACCCCCAGCAGCACCGCCACATAATCGGGCTGGAGATCGGCGATGATATGCTCCGCCATGTAAGCATGATCGCTGCTGCGCAACCCCGACTTGCCTGTATTGATCACCTCAAACCGCAGACCCGCCGACCGGAATCGGTCATCGAGAAGGCGTTCGAGAATCGCTCCGGTGGTCTGGTGGTCATCAAGAAAAAGCTGTTCCGTGGTGGAGCCGCCTACCAGAAAAACCCGCCGCCGGCCGGCCGGTTTATGCCGGTAGTCCACCGGCGTGGTAGTACGAAAACCCTCTGCATCGGTGCTGAAGCGCCCGTCCCGAGCCACCCCCGGCATCTTCGCCTCAGCCGGCACCCGAATCTCCAAAGCCAAGTTCGGGGCATGCTTTTGCAGATAAGGATCCGGTACCGGGCCTATGGCCGAGGCGGAAAACTGCAGAAAGATTTCGGCCGCTACCGCGACCGCGAATATCGGCAGCACGACCTGCCGCTCAATCCGCCGCAAGAGTACCGACCGCTCAAGCAGAACGTAGAGAAATATCAAATAAAAAATCAGGCCGAGCAAGAGGGTCCAAAAAGGAATGGACAAAGGATTGATCACGCGTTTGGTCCGGCCGAGGTAAAATTCGAAAAGCAGCGCCAAAAAGAGCAGCCAGCCCGTCGCCAGGCAGGCGTTGAAAATGGCAAAACGGTTTCTGGGAAGATGGAAATTCATTTCAATTCAATCAAGTTCAAGGGATGGCTTGGGCAGCGGCGGGAAATCCCGCTGATTCCCCCGGTCAATTATGCAGTCCTCGAGCACCAGATAGTCAATCCCGGTGTGCATAAAACAACGAAAGGCGTCCTCGGGCGTGCACACGATCGGTTCCCCGCGGACATTGAATGAAGTATTGATAACCATCGGGCATCCTGTTTTTTCGGCAAAACGCTTGATCAGCCGGTAATAGCGGCCATTGACGGCTTCGTTTACGGTCTGAATCCGGGCTGAGTAATCGACATGGGTCACCGCGGGGATGCTGCTCCGCGACGCCTTGAGCCGTTCCAGACCCCTGAGATCGGCCGGTACCGCTTCACGGTGCGCCGCTGCCACCGGGAAGGTAAAAAGCATATACGGGCTCGGGCGATCAATCTCAAAATATTCGCTCGCCCGCTCTTCCAGCACCGATGGAGCAAAGGGCCGGAATGACTCGCGGAACTTGATCTTCAAATTCATTACCGACTGCATCTCCGGACGCCGGCTGTCGCCCAAAATACTCCGGTTGCCGAGCGAGCGCGGCCCGAACTCCATCCGGCCGCAAAACCAGCCGACCACCTTGCCGTCAGCGAGGAGTGAGGAAACCTCATCGAGCAGTGCCGACTCGCTCTCACACCGCGCGTATGCCACCCCATTTGCTTTGAGCCAACGCTCGATCTCCGAGT
>CAYIEG010000009.1:1619-10923 GCA_964362375.1 uncultured Candidatus Saccharibacteria bacterium | reverse complement strand
TTTCGCCTACAAAGCCATTTTCGAGATGGGTTCTAGAACTTCTTTTGCAAATAGGCCGAAAAGTATCCGCGGTAACGCTCTTGCAGGTCTTTTCGCCGCCAGTCCGCCCCCGTTATCCTGCCGCGGCAATTGGCACCGCCGCAGCGGCACTCCATTTCATAATCGGACGACTCGCTCATGGCATAGTCGAACGCCAGCTCTTCGCCCGGCCCGATGTCGCGCATCGCCACGATCTGAAGCGATCCCGATATCCCGCAATTCGCGTCGCAGGAATGATTGAGAAAATCGACGTCTTCGAGTTCCGCCGCATCGGTTGCGGCAAAGAAAAGATCGTCGTCCACCTGAATGCCATAATCGAACCCGCGGGCAAACAAGGGCGCCATCTGGGCGTCGGGAACCAATCTGCCGGGGCCTTTGGAAAAATCGATCACGAGCTCTCCTTTCGGTATCTTCTCTTTTGCAAAAAGACCATACCCGCCCTTCGGACTCATTCTCTTTTCTACTTTCGGCGAAAGATAAGATGCGGACATAAATTCATGGGTTTAATCTCTTTTAACCTCTAAAGTATACCGGTATGTAAAATCTGCCAACAGGCATCCTGTCGGCAAATACCCCTTCGTCAGGGGCAGCTTCACTTACGATACGGGGCAACCGCCGGTGTCTGCACCCGCCCCCGGATCACCGCTTCGGATACTATCTGCTTATCCAAAACGTCATTGATACGCTTGCCGTCTTCGTACACCCATAGCTTCCGTTTTGCGAGTTCGGCAAAAAACGGCTCGATCGGCATGACAAACTCCGGGGCAAACATGCCCTTCTCGGGAATTTTCCCCTCCAAAATCATCTCGGCGGTGATCGCGACCGGAAACCCGGTATCGATATTGCAGGTGGCCTCTTTCCACCCCGGCAGAGTCCCCGCCACGCAATCCATTTCCAACGACTTGCGCTGCCCCGCTTTTTTGCCGAATACCTTCAGCCACAGGGTCTCTTTTTCGCTGTACCCCTCCGGCACCGGAATCCGCCGCAGGATTTCGGCGGTAAATTCCAAGGGCTTCACCGATACGCCGTCCACCGGTATGGGCTCCTTGTTCAGAAATCCGAGCTCCAAAAGGGTGCGCAACGCCGCATACGAATGCGGGGGGAAACTCGAAAAGACGGAAATATTCTTGATACCCGCATCCTTCAAATATTCATAGTAGGTATGATGCTCGATGTGCTTCGTGTAATGAGTTTTTTGCTTGCCGATAGACCGATAATAATAGGCGACGGAGCACTCGGTCGGATGCCGCTCCACGTACTTGCCGTTTTCCAGCATCTTGGCCTTCTCCGAAAATTCATATGCGATCGCATCAATCGAAAACGGGGTCACGAAAACCGGCCGATTCGAATCCCACGAAAAACCTACATGCACGGTTTCGATCGTATCGAATTTGGGCCGCGCGTAACGGAGCATCACGTTCGTAATACCCGGGGTGGAGCCCATGCCGGTGATACCCAGAATCCCCCGCTCCTTAAATTCGCTCGACAGCTCCAATTGCGCGTAGGTCATTTCCTCTTCCGATCCGAGGTCGATATAATTCATGTCCAGCTCCAGCGCCATCCGGGTAACGGCAATATTAAAGTCGTCGATCGCGCAATTGACCACTACCGACGCGCCGCTCTTATTCACCGCGCGCTTGACCCGATCCATCCGCCGCAGATCGATAAATGCGAAGTCCGCTTTCGGATGCTCGATCAATTTCTCCATCCGGTAATCATCATTGGCGCAGAGCAGAACCGCCCACCCGTTCTCAAGGAGCGAACGCGAGACGATCCGTCCCTGAATGCCGTTGGCGCCAATTACTACAAAGTCGTAGCGCATAATTTTTTCTGGCGCATGCAAGAAAAAATTCTTGCGCGCATGAAAAATTACGATGGATAAAAATTTATATCTTAATCTTGGTACGGTATAGAAATATGTCAATTGTGGATAACTTTTTTTCTTCTATTTCATCAAGGCAATACGTACGGCAAAAGCATTTTATAAAAAACTCTTCCGCATACGCGGAAGAGTTTTTTATTTTTCCTCAAAAGAGTATCGCTTTTACCTCTGTGAGTGTCTGTGGAACGCTTCGATCATCTTCCACACGAGCTTGGCCGCGGCGAAATCCGGTGCGACCATGCCGGGGATTGGCGCAAGTTCCACCACATCCATGCCGATGATGTCATGGCGCGCGATTACATGCTCAAGCAGGCCGACTACTTGATACCAGCCGAGGCCGCCGGGCTGGGGCGTGCCGACTGCTGGCATCACCGAGTGATCGAATACATCCAAATCCACCGTGATATATACTTTCGGCTTGAGGGTCTTGAGAATCTGCTCTGCCGGCACGTCGGGCGCATAAAATACGTGCAGTGATTTTTCGGGAGTGTTCTGCTTCTGCTGGTCGGCAATGTAGCGCGCGACGTCGCGATCCACGCTGCGGATGCCGACTTCGGTGAGCGATACCTTGGGGCCCAATTCAAAGGAGCGGCGCATGACCGACGCATGGGAATAGCGGTCGCCGTGGTAGTCCGGCCGGAGATCCGGGTGCGCATCCAGATGCAGGAGTGAAAAATCATCATGCACCTGGTGCAGCGCCGCAACCGACGCAAACGCGAGCGAGTGCTCGCCGCCGAGGATAAACGGTATCTTTTGATGGGCGACGACTTCCTCGGCAATGAATTTAGAGAATGAGGCGAGGTGTTCCCGAGTTGAGCCGCCGTGAAAAGAAAGCGCGTGCTCAAAGGTGTAAAAAAAATGTTCGGCTACCGCCGGGTGCCACTCGGTTTCTCCCCACGGCTCGTCCAGCTGCATCGAGGCAGTAAGAATTGCCAACGGCCCTTCCCTGCTGCCAGATTTATAGGTCGTGGTGGCGTCGTAGGGTGCGGGAATCAGCGCCACCCGCGCTTTTTCAAAATTCTGCTCCGGCACGCCGGCAAAACGCAGCGCCACTACTTCGGCTTTTTGTATCTCATCGTGCGATTGCATATTTACGCATCAAACATCCGGTCCAAGCGCGACGGCTTGCGACCCTTCCAATGTCCGGTTTGATAGGCATAGGCCGCGAGGATCGGCAGGGCCATCGTGGCCTCGGCAAAAACCATCTGCTCATGTATCGTAGTCACCTTGCCCCATGAGCTTGCTTCTTTGAGCGTCGAAGAACTGCATGCGCCATCGCGCGCATCTGCGACTGTGATCTGCACCGCGTATTTGTGAACCGGCACGTCGCGGCCCAGCACCTCGGCGCCGACGACCGTGTCCTGCGCAAAATTTTTGGGGACACCTCCGCCGATCATGAGCAGCCCCGATTCCTTGCTTCCCATTTTTATCTTTGTCAGCTCCAGAAAGTCCTTGACCGAATCAATGCTGATATGGCGCTCGGGACGATTCCACTGATGATACGCGAGACCCAAACCCGCCGACGAGTCGGAAAACGCCGGGCAGAAGATCGGCACATCCATCTCATACGCGGCCTGCACCAGGGAATTTTTCTTTTTCGCGTACTTCGCCAGGTAGCGCCCCATCTCGCGGATGAATTCGCGGGAAGAATACGGGCGCGGCTCCAGGCCGTCCGCTATTTTTGCAATGGTTTTGTCGCACTGCTTGAGCTCCTCTTCGTCAATAAACGTATCGTAGATGCGATCAATGTAGAGCGAACGGAGCAGACGATCATCAATAAACTGCGTACCCTTGTAATGCCGAAATCCCAAGGCCTCGAAAAAATCCATGTCCACGATGGAGGCACCGGTTGCTACAATCACATCCACCATTTTGTTCTTTACCATATCGACATATGCCTGCATGCACCCAGCCGCACTCGTGGATCCGGCAAGTGTGAGCCACACCGAGGCCTTCTTGTCCGCGAGCATCATGTTGTAAATCTCCGTAGCGCGCGCGAGGTCCCGGGCCGAAAATGACATCCGGCCATACGCCTCCAGCAACTGCTTTACGTTGAGTTTTTTTATGTCAATGTGCGCGATGGGCTCTTTGAGCAAATCTCTCTTCGTTGCCTTTCCCATATGATAATTTTTTAATGGATAATTACCAACCGAAAAGTTTTCCTATGTCATCGGCCGTCTCGCGGCGGCGGGCAACCGTTACAATACCGTTCTGCAGTACCAACTTCAAGGGGGAAGACAGCAAACAGTGGTGCGACGCGAACGCATCTTGGTATGCGCCGGTATCGAAAATCGCGACATACAAATCCTCGCCCGGATTCAGGTCTTCGAGACGCGGCAGAGACACATAGCCGTCGCGCGCGGTATATTTGTCGTCCGAATCGCAGGAAAGCCCGGCCAGCCACACCCGGTTTTTCTTTTTTTCATTTATCCGGTTTACCGGCACGACGTGCCACTTCTGGTGGATCGCCCAGGTATCAAGCAGGTCGTTCATAAAGCTGCCGTCGATAATGTACCAGTATCGCGCAAGCCCCTTGGGCACTTCTTTGGAAGAAACAATTTTAAAAACTGTGATCTGGGCGGGAGCCATGATGTAGCGGCCCCATTCCACGATCAGATTCGGGTGCGGCATGCCCCACCGCTCGGCCAATTCTTTGAGCGTCGCGATCATCCGCCTGCTCACCGTTTCCAAACTGTACATCGGCTTCTTCTCATACGGGATCGCGAATCCTCCTCCGATATCGAGCGTATCGAGCGACGGATTCGCTTCCCGAACCTTGCGATATACGACGAGGGCCTCTTTCATGGCGGCAATGATATCCGTCCCGCGTTCGATCTGGGACCCGATGTGATAGTGCAGCAGTTTTAAATTTCTGATCTTACCGAGTTTCAAAATCTCATCAGCCGTCAGGCCGAAACGGTCCGCCCGCTTGTCCCAGTGCGACTGCACCTTGGTCTCGAGATTCACCCGAACGCCGATATCGCCCTTGAATTCCTTGAAATCGTCGAGTTCCGCCGCGTCTTCGATAATCGGGATGACGCGCACCGCGCGCTCCGCCATCCGAAATATGAGATCGATGTAGGCTTTGGTCTTGGGTCCGTTGCAGAGAATCCTGATCTTGGTATTCACATTCTCGTTGTCCCAAAGCTTGCGCACCAGCATCAATTCGTTATGCGAGCCGACCTCCAGATGCGCACCTTCCGACACGAGCGGCAGGACCGCCTCGCGGTTCTGATTCACCTTCATGGGATAATGATAAAAGAACTTCCCCTTGTATTCGGCCTGCTTCATGTGCCGCTCAAACACGGTGAAGAGCCGGTTCAGCCGCTCCTCCACGACAAAGGGGAGGAACGCCTCGAGCGACGATCCGAATTTTCTCACAAGGTCGTAGACGTTGTACTGGTAGTTCCCCTCGCGGATGATAAGCTCGCCGTCTACGTTGACGTCGAACATCTCGGTATGGTGCTCTCTGCGTCCGAGTTTCCAGAATTTTTTTTGGCTTCGTGCCGCCATCGGAAAATTCGCAAATCGTCTGAAGAATTTTCAAACAATTTCTTAAAAATATACTTCAATCATAGATATATGCCTCTGGACTGCAAGTGTGGATAACTTTTTTATTGTATTATTCGTTGCATATGAGAGAATAAATGTAAAGAGCGTGTTCCTCAAAAAACTTTCACAAAGTTTTTGCGCGGCGTAGGTCGGCGCTTGCGCGTAACATATCGCTTCTTGCCATAACCATGAAAAAGAAAAAAGGAGGAAAGAAAAAAGGGAAGAGATAACCTCTTCAAAAAATCAAAACCCCCTATGAACCGGGGGTTTTGATTTTTCATCGTAGCCAGTTATCACCCGCTTACCCGAATCCCACATGCTGTATTTCCTCTTCCAACCGCAATCCATAGGTCCTGCGCACCGTATCTTTTGCAATCGCAGTAAGCATAACCACCTCCTCTGCGGTGGCACTACCCTCATTCACGAAAAAATTGGCGTGCTTGGGAGAAATGATCACCTTGCCGACCTGTTTTCCCTTGAGCCCGGCGGCGTCGATAAGAAATGATGCGGGGATCGTCGGGCGATCCTTGAATTGCGCAAGCTCCGGAAACTCCGCAAGGAGTTTTTCCCGATCGACGTCTTTTCTCGTCCACGAAATGTTTTTGAATATGCATCCGCAGGACTTGGCGCCGATGTCCTGTTTGGCCAGCCGCTCTCCGGTGATGCGCCGCACCTGGGCCTGTACTGCGGCGGGATCGCTTGTATGCAGCCGCAATACGGCTGAAAGAATTACCCGCTCCGGATGCCGCTTAAATATGGAATCGCGGTATGAAAAATGACACTCCGTATTTGGCATTTCGTATTTTATATTTCGCGTGCTGTCAAAAACCATAACGCGCTCCACCACGCCTTGCATCTGGCCGCCGAAACACCCCGCATTGCCGCGCACCGATCCTCCGATCGTCCCCGGTATCCCGATGCCCCATTCAAACCCTCCGAGCCCGGCCTTGGCCGATTCGGTCACCGCGCGCGCCATCATGACTCCGGCATCCGCTATCAGGCGCTCGCCATCGGCCCTCACCTCTCCGCCTGTCATACGGACGAGGAGGCCGCCAAACCCCTTATCGCTCACGAGCACATTGGAGCCTGCGCCCAATATAAAATAGGGCACCGCCTTGCCGGCCGCGAATTGCAGTGCCTCGGCCAGGTCCTCCCCGTTTTTCACCTCCGTAAAGAATCGCGCCGGCCCGCCTATCTTATATATGGTATAGGGCGCCAAAGGGACATTTTCCTTAACCGCAAGCGTCATGCAGGCATTGTATTGCACAAAACAAGGGATATGCAATAATGAAAAGCGCTGACAACCCGGATTTAAAAGAGACCTCAAAGGGGTCGCGAGTCGACACTCACCTAGGACAAACAGTGGAGTTAAATCCTTGCGATCCCTCTGAGGCCTTTTTTATTTCAGGATTACAGAAGACAATTCCTTCGGTGCCGCAGTCAAATTTCTGCAGCCCTTCTTTTCCACGACCACTACATCCTCAATCCGAATACCGCCTGCAGGGATCCGATCCCTGCGACGGCGGTAGTAAAGCCCGGGCTCCACGGTTACCACATTGCCGGCCTCCAGAGTCCAGCTTCTTGCACCCAGTGACGGCGGCTCATGTATTTCGAGGCCGACGCCGTGCCCCAAACCGTGGATAAACCCTTCGGATCGGTTTTTTCCAATGCGGGTCGGGTATCCCTCGGCATTGAAATATCGACAGACGCCATCATATATATCTTTCCCATCCGCGCCGGCGCGGACTTGCGCGATGGCCTGCTCCTGCGCCGCGCGTACCGCTTCGTACATCCGCACATATTCTTTGGACGGCTCTCCCCTAAAGATCGTCCGCGTCATGTCGCCGTAATAATGGGTGGACAGAGACACCGGAAAAATATCGATGACGATCGGCGCACGCGCTTGGAGCGGCCCGGCGCCCGCCGCGTGCGGATCCGCGGCCTGCACCCCGCACGATACGATCGTATTGATACCGAAGTATCCGTCGGCATACATCGAATCGTCAATCAATTTTCGCACCCGCTCGGAAGTCACTGTGGCCCTCCCCTCATATACTTGCGCGCCGCGGATGCGGGTACTCTGCAAAAACGTCATTGCCTTTTTGAGCGCACGCTCGGCCGCCTCTTGCGCCGCGCCTATCTCCCCAATCTCCCACTTCGTCTTTCGCATCCGCTCGGGATAAAATGGCGCCTGCTTGACTCCGACAACAAACTCCTGCCCTATGGACTTCGCAAGTCCATAGGGAAAATTGTGCGGCACAATTACCCGACGCACGCGTTCGGCTTTCAAAAAACGTATCACCTGCCCTATTCCGCCGTCGCTCAAAATCACCTCGTCAACCCGCGCTTCTTTGTCCGCGCGGCCGAACTCCAGCGAGGACACAAAAAGAAAGGTCTTCTCCTCAACCCCAACCAAAAACACCGGATCCGGAACCCGGAATTTCGTCCGCCACAAGATGTCGCTCGAAAACTGCGGCGCACCCAGCTCCGTCGCACCGTAGAGAATCTTTGCCTGTTTTTCCATACCTGTGCCTACTATCAGCTGTGGTATAAAAAAGTACAAGGCCCCCGAGAAGGGGGCTTTGTACCGGACAAATTGGAGCTCCGACTTGACGTCAGAGAACACTCACTGAATATATTCGTAGCATACTGCCTCGGATAAGTCAAGGGACTTATCCACAAACGGAGCAGTTATATGATGTAGCTGTTATGAAAAAGAAAATCCTATATGTCATTACCAAATCGGGGTGGGGCGGAGCGCAGCAATATGTGTATGAGCTTGCAACCAATCTCCCGAGGGCGCAGTTAGAGCCGATAGTCGCAGGAGGGGGCAATGGCCTCCTTTTTGATAGATTGCGCGATGCGGGGATCCGCACCATTTCCGTTCCGGGCCTCCAGCGCGATGTCGCCATCCTCGGCGAGATCGATGCCGCATCGAATCTCCTACGGGTTTTCCTCCGTGAGCGGCCGGATATCATCCACCTCTCCGGCAGCAAAGCCGGGGCGCTGGGCGCTATCGCTGCATTTTTATTTAAACTTTGGACTTTAAATTTTAAATCCTCGACCGTTTTTACCGTCCACGGTTGGGGATTCAATGAAGACCGCCCGCTTCTTCAGCGCGCCCTCATCTTTACCGCAAGCTGGATCGCCGGACTCTTTCAGAACCGGATAATTCTCATCAATACTCCCGATTATGCCGCCGCGCGCCGCTTTCTCCCGCGCCGCAAGCTCGCCCTCATCCCTCACGGCCTCCCGCCGATCGCCTTCCTCTCCCGCGAAGAAGCGCGGCTCGCTTTTTCGCGGGCAATCGGCCGCGGCATTCCCGACGACACGATCCTCATCGGCGCCATCGCCGAGCTCACCAAAAATAAAGGCCTCCCATACCTCCTCGAAGCACTCCGCCGGATACCAGCTACAAGCTACAAGCTACAAGCCGTCATCATCGGCGAAGGAGAAGAGCACCCCGTGCTCCAAGAGCAAATCCGCAGGGCCGGACTGCGGGATATTGTCTTTCTCGTCGGCTTCGTGCCGGACGCCGCGCGATTCCTGAAAGGCCTCGATCTCTTCGCGCTCCCGTCGGTGAAAGAAGGCCTCCCTTATGCGCTGATGGCGGCAATGACGGCGGGGCTCCCTTCGATCGCGACGAGGGTCGGCGGCGTCCCGGACCTCGTCACCGATCGGGTCGAGGGTCTGCTGGTGCCTCCGAAGGACCCTGAGGCGCTTGCCCGGGCGATTTCAGCACTCGCCTCTTCCCGAGAGGATCGAGCGAGAATGGAGCAAGCAGCCCGGCGGAAAATCGAGACAAAATTCCCTTTCCGTGCTATGATTGAA
>CAYIEG010000009.1:0-1519 GCA_964362375.1 uncultured Candidatus Saccharibacteria bacterium | reverse complement strand
ATGTTCCGCCGTCGGCTTAGCAAAAAGGTTGTTGCGCTTTTCATCGGCGATCTCCTGGTGCTCTACGGAGCCCTCTATTCCGCCCTCCTGCTTCGCTACGGCAGGGATGCCGAAGCCGCAGATTCGATCGAGCACTTCACCGCATTCAGCGTCATCTTCCTCCTCTGGACCGTCTTCTTCGGCGCATTCGGTTTCTATGAGCTGCGCTTCGCCAAAAACGAACGCCTCTTTCTCTACCGGCTGCTGCAGGTCATGGCCGCAAATACGGTGCTCGCGATTGTCGTCTTTTATTTCTTCCCCTTCTTCACCATCGAGCCGCGCCGCAATCTCCTGCTCATCACGCTCTTTGCGATACTCTTCATCTTCGTCTGGCGCTCGCTCTTCAACCTCCTCATTGTCCGGGCGTCGGCCGCGCGGGTCCTCTTCCTCGGCCTCAATTCCGAGACGATCAAGCTTGCCGATTACCTCCTCGCCCATCCCCAGCTGGGACAGCGGCCGGTCGGGTTTGTGTCAAACGGCCGTCCCGCTGCCGACGTTGCGGCTGCTTTGCAGCATGTCCCGCTGCCGAAGTTGCCCGATGTTGAAAGCACGCCACCCGTGGGACAACGTCCCGGAAGTGCCTTGCTCTCAACGAAAGTCAATTTCGGGAGCGGGACTTGCGCTCAACGTCGGGCAATGTCGGCAGCGGTACCCCACCTCTTGCTCGACCCGATCAAATTTCCGCGCATCGTCCGCGACCTGAAACCGGAGATTATCGTCGTCTCTCCGGAAATGAAGGGCAAAAAAACAGTCGTCAAAGCGCTCTTTGGCATCATCCCGTCCGGCGTCTCGACGATCGACTTCGCGCCCTTCCACGAAATGCTCACCGGCAAAATCCCCCTCTCGCTCATCGAAGAAGCGTGGTTTCTCGAAAACCTCATCGGCATCAAGCGCCGCACGTATGAGCTTGCGAAGCGCATGATCGATATCGCAACGGCCCTCCTCATGGGGATTGCCGCACTCGTGACCTTCCCGCTGATCGCGCTTGCGGTCAAACTCGACTCTGAAGGATCGGTCTTTTTCCGGCAGAAGCGGATCGGGAGGCACGGAAAAGAATTCACGCTCATCAAATATCGCTCGATGGTGAATAATGCGCACGAATTCAGCGGGTTCAAATCAATGGACCGAGATCCCCGGCAGACGCGGATAGGAGCGATACTCCGCAGGAGCTACCTCGATGAAATCCCCCAAATTATCAATATCCTGAAAGGAGAAATGTCATTTGTCGGTCCCCGGCCGGAGCGGCCTGAGTATGTGCGGCAACTCAAAGAGAAAGTCCCGTTTTACGAAATGCGGCTCCTGGTGCCGCCCGGGATCACCGGCTGGGCGCAGATCAATATGGAGGACGACGCCTCGGTTGAGGACGCGCCGCAAAAGATGCAGTATGATCTATATTACGTCAAAAACCGCTCGTTCATCCTCGACTTTCTGATCATGCTCAAGACACTCTTCACGCTGCTCCGCCGCGAAGGAAGATAAC
>CAYIEG010000008.1:9416-11177 GCA_964362375.1 uncultured Candidatus Saccharibacteria bacterium | reverse complement strand
TTAATATTGTGCCGGTCAATCCGACTTATCCCCACGCTCCCCCTTGGGGTGTGCCGCGAATGAAAAAGCCGTGGCATTTTATCCACGGCTGTTTGCGGCTGCAGCCGCGTATGGAAGCAATAGACTTTATGCAGCTCGGCAGCGGAGCCGCCCGAGAGAAATCAAAATATGCCTCTTGATATGCCGGTTGGCAGCGACTACTGTATCGATCGCGATCCCTCCCCACGCAGCCACGAGCGCTCACAGGAAGAGGGTGGCCATCAGGAGCATATATCGTGCTGGCGTGATCCGGTCTCGAGTATTCTTCTCCATCGCATATTCCTTTCACGGGATGCTATTGAAAGACCTCATCAATAAGTTACAATGAATAGAATACTATGCGCACATCCCATTCGGCAATAGATACGTATCTGCAGTGCCCGCAGAGGTATAAATTCCAAGAGATTGACCGCATCCGCGCGCCCAAAGGCAAGGAGGCGATCTTCGGGTCGCTCATCCATGCTGCGCTCCATTTTATGTTCGAGCGCACCCCCCTCTTTCCGACGCTCGACGAGGTGGTGGGCTACTACCGCGAGCATTGGCCGAGCCGCGAGGTATTTGCCGAGGAGTCGCGGCGGGATCCTCTCAAGCGGTTATGGAGCGAGGAAGAGGAAAAGGCCTACTTTGAGGACGGCGTCCGCCTGCTTAAAAAATTCTATGAGAAAAACGCGCCCTGGAATTATACGGTCGTGGATCTTGAATCCCGCTTCGAGGTGGCGCTGACCGATGAGAAAACCGGCGAGACCCATATCCTTGCCGGCATCATCGACCGGATAGACAAGCTGCCCGACGACACCTACGAAATAATTGACTACAAAACCGCCAAGCGCATGCCTTCACAAAAAAAAGTTGATGAAGACCGTCAACTCTCTTTATATTCCCTCGGGCTGCAAAATCGCTGGCCGCATTTAAAGCCCGAGGATATAAAATTGAGCTTATATTTTGTGAAGCATGGCGAAAAGCTGTCGACGGGGGCTACTGCTGAAACTACAGAACGAGCGCGGCAGGGCATTCTTAAAACCATTCGGGAGATTCAGGAAAAGACCCGGAGCGGCAAAGAATTCGAGCCGATGCCCTCGATTCTCTGCAACTGGTGCGGGTATCGGCCCTTGTGTCCGGCCTGGAGGCACCTTTATCGAAATCAGGAGCCGGGAATCACGAATCAAGTCGAAGCCAATGACGCGATAAATGAATACCTCCGTTTGAAAAAATCCAAGCAGAAAGTCGAGGCACGGCTCGATGAGCTGGAAGCCCAGATCCGGGGATATATGGAGCGAGAGGGGCTGACGCGGGTATTCGGCGACGAGGGCTACCTCTCAAAGCGCACCCAGCAACGGTACGAATATGATTTCGAAAAGATCAAAACGCTCCTCTCCCCTTTCGGTAAATGGGAAGAGATCCTGACCGCCGATGCGGCCAAGCTCAAGAAGATTTTATACGAAGTGCCCGAGGACGTGCGTCTCGCGATAGACCAACTCCGTACCGTGGCCAAGGAGTATACGGTTTTGACCGCATCGCTCAAGCCGGTCAAGGCGCCCGAAGACGCGGCAGCCGAATCCCCTCTTCCCGCAGATGCATAGAAACGCAGTAGGTTCTAAAGTCCGGGGCAGTTGCCGGCGGGTTTATACCCTTTTGTTTCAGCCTCTTCTTTGGTTTGAAACCAGATCTTGTTTGACGCTTTGATTTGTTTGGCGCCCGGGCACCATGGGAGATGGTAGGATG
>CAYIEG010000008.1:0-9316 GCA_964362375.1 uncultured Candidatus Saccharibacteria bacterium | reverse complement strand
ATGGCGCATACAAAATCTGCGGGTGCGGCCAAATACGGCCGCGATTCGCAGCCGAAATATTTGGGAGTAAAGAAGTCTGACGGTGCGGCGGTTAAGCCGGGCGATATTTTGATCCGCCAGCGCGGTACGAAATTTGTCGCGGGCGCGGGTACAAGACAAGGAGGCGACGATACGCTGTATGCGGTTTCCAAAGGGACGGTCAAGTTCCGCACTCTGCGCAAGACCCGTTTTGACGGCTCGCGGCGGCAGGTAAAGATGGTAACGGTCATTGCTACGGTGAGCGCGTGACCGCGGCGCGGATGAACTCGAGATAGAGCGGGTGCGGCGTAAGCGGCCGGGACTTGAGTTCGGGATGGAATTGCGTCCCGACGAAGAAGGGGTGATCCGGCAGTTCAATGATCTCCACGAGATTCCGCTGGGGGTTGATGCCGGCGATCACGAGGCCTTTCTCAACCAACTCCTTGCGGTATTTGTTGTTGAATTCATAGCGGTGGCGGTGGCGCTCGCTCTGCACCGCTTTTTTGTTGCTTGTCTTGCCGATTTTCCCGTAGGCGCGGGCGGTCGTGGTACCCGGAGTCAGCACGCAGTCATAAGCGCCGAGGCGCATGGAGCCGCCGTAGCGCTTTTCTTGCAGCAGGAGTTCCTGCTCCTCCATCGGCGTGATGAGGGGGTGGCGCGTCTGGGGGTTCACTTCCGTCGTGTGGGCATCCTTGAGCCCGCAGACATTGCGCGCGAATTCAATGGTTGCGAGCTGCATCCCGTAGCAAAGCCCGAGATATGGAATTTGGCGTTCGCGCACATATTGAATCGCGAGGATTTTTCCTTCGACTCCCCGCGGCCCGAATCCTCCCGGGACGATGATGCCGTCGTAATTATCGAGTTCCTTGAGCTTGCGCGCGTCTTTCTCGTATTCTTCGGAATTGAGCCATACGATTTCCGGCTTTACATCGTTGGCCCACGCCGCGTGCTTGATCGCTTCAATAACGGAGATGTAGGAGTCGGAAAGCACAAAATCGCCGGTTTGGAAGTATTTGCCGACAATGCCGATCTTCACCGGGCGCGAGACGCCTCGGATATGCTCGACGAATTTTGTCCATTCCGTGAGATCGCGGGTCTTGGTTTCAAGCCGGAATTTGGCCAGAATCCGGTCGCCGAGATTGTCTTTCTCGAAATTGACCGGTACTTCATAGATCGAGCGGACATCCGGAGCGGAAATGATGTCTTCAGCAGTCACGTTGCAAAATACCGCGAGTTTGCGCTTTCTCGGCTCGTCCATCGGCACCTCGGCGCGCGCGATGATGAGGTCGGGCTGCAGGCCGACCGCATTCATGGCGCGAACCGCGTGCTGGGTCGGCTTGGTTTTCATCTCGCCGATCATCGGTGGTATCGGGAGGTAGGATACGAGGACAAAGAGGATTTCCTCGGGCTTCGCAAGCCGCATCATCCGCGCCGCTTCGAGGAACAGGATATTTTCGTATTCGCCGACCGTCCCTCCGATCTCGACGATCGTAAAATCGGCCCGCGCCTTGCGGCTTGCTTCTCCCAGGCGCCGGATGACCTCTTCGGGGATGTGCGGCACCACCTGTACGCAGTGGCCGTCGTACTCGAGATTGCGCTCTTTCTGAATCACGGACTGGTACACCGCTCCGGTGGTCATGTAATTTTCTCGGGGAATATCTTCCCCGAGAAACCGCTCGTAATTGCCGATGTCCTGATCGCACTCCATCCCGTCGTCGGTCACAAACACTTCCCCATGCTCAATGGGGTTCATGGTCCCGGCATCCACGTTGACGTAGGGATCAATCTTGGCCGCGGTCACCCGGAAGCCGCGGCTTTTGAGGATGCGGCCGATGGAAGCGGCGGCAATCCCCTTGCCGATGCCCGACATCACTCCGCCGCACACAAAGATATATCGCGCCATGGCGGTTTGATTACTCTGCTTCTATGACGATAGTGATCGTTCCCTCCGGCCCCTGCGGGAATTTCACCGATACCCGGTGCTCCCCCGTGGTCTTGATCCCCTCTTCAAGCATAATCCATTCTTTTTCAACCGCAATTCCCTCTTTCTTCAGCGCATCCCTGATTTTGGCCGCGGTGATCGAGCCAAAGGCCTTGCCTTTCTCCCCCACCTTTGTTTTAAAACGGAGCACCTGTGACTTCAGCTTTTCTGCCGCCTCCTGGTGCTGGCGATATATTTCCGATTTTTCGCGCTCGGCGCGCGCTTTCCCGGCCGCGAGGGCGCGCAATGTCGCTTCGGTCGCGGGCTCGGCGAGCTTCTGCGGGAGCAGAAAATTGCGCGCGTGGCCGTCGCTGACGTCCTTTACCTCATGCTTTCTACCCACGCTTGGAATATCCTTCAACAGAATCACTTTCATATTATTGCGCTTTTAACACTTCCGCGGCTTTTTCAAGAATAAAGTCCTTGTCTTCCTCCCCTTCCTTGGGCTCGGCCGGCAGCTCGACTTTCACATCGGGTTCGAGCCCCTTGCCGTCGATCTCCGTACCTTTGGGCGTCAGCCATTTGGCAATGGTGACTTTTAGCGACGAATTCTTGGGCAGCTGGACAACCTCCTGGACCGACCCTTTGCCGAATGTTTTGGCGCCGACAAGCTTGATCGCTTTGTGGTCGCGCAAGGCGCCAGCGACAATTTCCGATGCGGATGCGGATCCCTCGTTTACCAGCACTATGGTGGGGATGCCGGCAAGCAGTCCGTAGCCGGACGAGCGGTAGATCTCTTCGCTGCCGTCGGCGTGCCGCTCGCGGACTACGGTTTCCCCGGCAGGGGTCCACCAGCTGGCGATATCCACCGCGACGGTCAGGAAACCGCCCGGATTGTTGCGCAGGTCGAGCAAAATTTTCTTCGATCCGGAGTCATAAAATTCCTGCACCGCCCGGCGGAATTCAAACGCGGCGGATTCGGTGAAATGATTGAGCTTGATTACGAAAATGCCGTCCGGTCGGGCTTCGGTCGAGAGGATCTGGATTTTGATGGTGTCGCGGGTCACGACGTATTCTTTGGCGCGCTCGCCGTCGTCGCGCAGTACCAGGAGCCGCACCTTTGTTCCCGGCTCGCCCCGGATGAGACGCACCGCTTCGTCGAGCGCCAAGTCGGCAGTGATCGTATCGTCAACTTTGACGATTTTGTCCCCGGCTTTGAGCCCCGCCTTCTCCGCGGGGTTTCCCTTGAGGGGCGCCACAATCGTCAGGATCTCCTTGCGGATCCCGATCTCGGCCCCGATCCCTCCGAAAGCGCCCTTGATGTCTTCCTGGAACTGTTTTGACTCTGCCGGAGGAAGGAATTCGGTGTAAGGGTCTTTGAGTGAGCGGGCAAGGCCCGCAATGGCGCCATAGACCAGTTCATCCCGCTTGATCTTCCCGCGGTCTACGAATTTGTCTTCCAGCTGGGACCACACCTCCCAGAAGAGATTGAAATCTGTCTTTGCGAACTCCTGCGGCGGCTCCTGCCCCGCGACGCGCAAGACCTTCTCCACCGACGGCCGATTGGCATATCCGTACCATACGCCGAGCGCGAAACAAGCCCCCAAAATAAAAACAGAGGCAATGACAACCGATGCCTTCGTATGCCGTTTCCATTCCGTATCGTGCATATACATATATTATTGCAAACCCGGAGAAGAAGGTCAAACCGGAATGCATCTCAAAAGAAAAGGAGCCGCCAATGGGGATTGGTCGGCTCTCGTTTGATGAAGTGTTTGCGGCGCTAGCCCCTTGCTCTTGAGAGCAGCAGGGTTTCGTCCACCATGTTAAACTGATGACCGCATACCGTACACTTTTGGCCAATATCCCATGATGAGCGGCCAGTCGGCTCCCGATGGTCCTTTGAGGGTTTACCGCATTCGGGGCAACGGGGAGCTCCTTTGGCTTGCGCGGTTGCGTCGTTTGACACGGTTCTGCTCCTTGAAAGAACGGCTCAATAAAATACGGCCCCGAATTCTATTGGGGCCGCTTGAAAGTACGAAACGATTATTCCCTATATAACGCCGTCAAGCAGCCCTCGTGAAATACGCGCGTGTTTCTTTGCACACCGCGCAATAATTTTGGAGGTTACTCGACGCGTCGTCATGCGGAAGCAACGGTAGCAATTGTCAATTTGTTTGTCAAGATGTGGATATCTCCCGCACCCATCGTCAGTCTTTGGATGAGTATGGCAATAATTTGTTGTAGAAGCAGGATGATCTGTTTCTGAAGCGATTCTATCTTTGCCGCATCATCCGGCGATATTTGAGAAGGTACGGATGAAGTGGCTTGAGAGGACGATGAAGATACAATCACTGGCATCTGGATGATGATCGGGGCCGGAGGAGGCGGAGGAGGGGGTGGGACTTTATATTCCGCATGGCAGATTTTGGTCTTGCCAGCGGGTGGAATGGTGCTGGCGCAATCGCCGCTTGTTTCTATGATGAGCCTCGGCAAAGGATCGAATTCGATGAAATATTAGGTCGCCCAGGGTTCGAATTCTACCTGATTAATAAAAGTGCGCAGATATCCGGGGTTTCCTCCTCCTTCTCCCGATATTGTATATCTTTGGAGGCCGTTATTGGGTCCCGTGGCGTTCATCCAGACCTTAGGCATGCGGAATGTTTTATCGTCGAGAGTAATGAATTCAACCTTGACTTTGCCGAAGTTCGCGGCAGAGGCGAATGTGGGGATGGCTGTAAGGAATAATGTGATGATGATGAGATATTTTTTCATAGTTTAGTGAAGATTTATTCTTTTGAAGCCCGGCTGCGGGGAGAGGCGATGGTCTATGTTCTTCGCCTCCCCTTGTCCCTATGAGGACGACGACACGGAAATCGCTCGTCACGCAGATATGCGGACGCGCGCCTTTGGAGTAGTTCTTGCCCGTTTTGTCGGATTGCCCATGAGCACCGAAAGTGCATCTAGCGCAGCTTCCCGTATCTCCGGGGATAGGTGTTCGCCCGCATCATGAAAAAGTTCCCCCACGAAGAGGGTGTCTTGAATTTCCTTTGACAGCTTCAACTTATCTTCAGGAGTAATCAGGATCCCGAGGGCGGTGAAGTATGCATCCGCCTCCTTAGAAGTTATCTCTTTGTTCCTGATCCGTTTGATTGACTCAACGAAAAGCAAGGCGATTTCGCGTTCCGCCGTCTTATACGCGTGATCCTGCAGCAACGCAAGGATGGGCTCTATCCGTTCGAGAGTCCCCTGATGTAGTCGCAATCCGCCGAGTTTTTTTTTGTATGCCGCGTGCATGATTATTTACGGTGTTTATCCAGTATACGCAGTCCTTTTGAGACGACGTGCCATACCTCTTGCGTAATTCCATTTTTTGAAATTCGGACTATGGTTGATATGGCACCGTCTTTTCCGACCGTCCACCGTCGCTCCGCTTCTATCAGATATCCGCCAATCTTGGCAGTGCTGAATTTTGAAGTAATCACGCCGCTCTTGAGAGCGGCTCTGCCGGCTCTGGCAGCAAACTGAATTGTCGAGGCAATAATTCCGGCGGGAACAAGCATGGGTCTGCGAATCTATACAGGAATACTATTGCTTACTAAGTCGTTTGTCAACGCGTAAATATCTCCCGCACCCATCATGAGGACGACGTCGCCTCGGCGCAGCTCGGTATGGAGAAAATCTCGGGCATGGTCGAATGAGGCCGCGTGCCACGCATTTTTGCCGCGCTCCTGCAGGGCGTGCGCGAGCTTGATTGAATTCACCGCCCGCTTGGCGCTTTTGGTTTCCCTGCCCGCCACGTCATATACCGGCAGGAGGCAGACGCGGTCGGCCTGGTCAAATGCCGAAAGGAAGTCGTTCCAAAGGTACTGCAGGCGCTGGTACTGGTGCGGCTGGAATACGCACCAGATTCTGCGCATGGGGTATCGCTCGCGCGAGGCGGCCAGGGTTGCGACGATTTCGCGCGGATGGTGGCCGTAGTCGCTGATGACCTGCGCTCCTTTGAAAAGCCCCTTGAATTCAAAGCGGCGCCACGTGCCGCGGAAGCGGCTGATCGCCCGCAGTATTTCGGGCTCCGGCACCCCGAGCAGGCGCCCGACCGCGCGTGCGGCCAGGGCATTGGACACGTTGTGGCTGCCCGGAACCTTGAGGAGCTTGTGGATAGTATGGACCTCCCTGTCTTTGAGCGAGTACCATGTCACTTTTTTGCGAAATCCATTTGCGACTGCCCGGAGGCGCTGGTCATCGCGATTCGCAACAATCGCGCCTCCGCGCGGAACCTTGGCCAAATACTCGGCAAACGCTTGCTCGACGGCCTCCACGGTCTTGTAGGTGTCTAGGTGCTCGGCGTCTATATTGGTGACCACGGCGATCTCTGGCGAATAGTTGAGGAATGAGCGGTTCCACTCATCTGCTTCCAGTACGAGGTGCTTCCCTTTCCCCCGCCGGAAATTAGAATCGCCGAATTCCCGCATCTTGGTGCCGATAATTACGGTGGGGTCGAGGGACCCCTCGGCCAGCACGAGAGCCGTGAGCGCGGTGGTCGTGCTCTTGCCGTGGGCGCCCGAAACAGTGACGGTCTTGAAGTCTCGCGTAAGATCGCCGAGTGCCTCGGCGTATGTTTTTACGCCGAGTTTTCTCCGCTTTGCTTCTTTGAGCTCGGGGTTCGACTTTTGGGTTGCGGCGGTATGGACGACGAGCTTGGTTTCCGGCGGCAGGTTAAAGGGGCTGTGCGCGCCGATGACGACATGGGCGCCCCGGCGCGCGAGATCGCCGGTGATTTCCGAATGCGACAAATCCGAGCCGGAAATGGTTGCCCCGGTGGATAGATAGTACTTGGCCAGCGCCGATACGCCGATGCCGCCGATGCCGATGAGGTGGATGTGCACGAAAATATTATAACCCCGCCGCGGCCTAAAGCGCAAAGAAAAGCCCGAAAAGCCCTATGCTTAAAACAAATTCAGAGACCGAAGCGTACGGGATAGGGCCTTTTACCTTGATTCTGCGGCTTGGAAAGAATGGATAAAAATTGGCTCCGTCCGCCGCGTCGTACTGCCCGGTCATTTTTCCGACGATGAGGCCCGCCGCGAGGTGGGTATTCCAGAGCATCCTATTTTCTCGCGACCATTACGATATACGGCAGGAAATTTCTCGGCTCAAACGTCCACTCGACGTCCGAGAAGAATTTCTTGAGCGTGGGGATTGCGACCGGGGTGTGCTGATAAAATATAAAGCGGCCGCCGGGCGCCAAAGCCGCGGCGCTATTGGCGATGATTTCTGCCTGCATCGCGCGGATTTCCGGGTGCAGCAGCGCGCGGGTCGAGAGCGGCACCCCGCAGATAAAGGCGTCGATCCTGGGGAGACCGAGAGACGTGAGGCGGCGCGAGACCGTGCGTGCGTCATCCTGCACTATGTGAAGACGCGAATCCTCGATCCTGGCAAGCTCAGAGGCAAGCTCCGAGTTGATTTCTACCGCAACCACTTGCCCATCCGCGGGAAGCCGTTGGAGCAATGTTTTAGTCACTACGCCGTCGCCTGCGCCATATTCGACGATAAAGCGGTCTGCGGGCAGCAAAGCATCAGTAATCCGCCGTATGATATAGCGGGAGCTCGGCACCCAGGCGCCCACTTCGCCGTAATTCTTGAGTCCTTCCCTCAAAAATACGTTCATATTGATATTGAGAATCTCGTTAAGAAATTTTTATTACACCCGCGGCGTCAATAAAATAGGTTTCCGCCTCAGTATCAGGAAACTTCTCCATGACTACTGCTTTTGCTTTTGCGAGTTCGGTCTGATGAAACGCGAATTGCTCTTCGGCATTGCCGCCAAACCGCGCGACCCCGCCGTAAGCTCCACAGTCCGCGTGAGTGAAGAGCACCACTCTTTTAGTATGGTGCAGGCGGATTGATTTTTCAATCTCGCGGAGCATAAAGTCGCGGTCGCTTTCTTTCTCGGGTGACGCCAGTACTTTGGCTCCGCCGGCGACCGATTCAGGGTCAATGCGCTTATATCGCTGCTCCTTTAGAAAATTTTTAAACGTCTTCCAGAATCGGTCATCAAAGCACCGGACGACAAACGCCTCGGCGGTATAGTGGTCAAGATTTGAAGAATGACGGAAGATATAGTCCATTCAATCCATCTCAATTAACGAGTATGACTGCTTCGCTCTCCGGCCGGACTTCGATAAATCCGGATGCGACTTTGATCTTCTGCCGTCCGCCGTCCTTTTTCACCACTTCGATCGCGGGGCCGGTGAGATTGGAGACGAGCGGGATGTGGTGATCCAGGACGGTCATTTGGCCAAGCGGTGTCGCGCAAATCACCTTCTCGGCTTCGCCTTCGTAGAGAGTTTGCTGAATCGAATAAACCGCGACTTTCATACCACTTCTTCGATTCCTCCTTTCATATAAAAGGCGTCCTCGGATTTGCCGTCGTGCTTCCCTTCGAGAATCTCTTTAAACGCGCGGACGGTATCTTCGCGCTTTACATATTTGCCCGCGCGTCCGGTGAAGCCCTCGGCGACAAAGAAGGTCTGCGAGAGAAATCGCTGGATTTTGCGCGCGCGGTACACCGTGAGCTTGTCCTCTTCCGACAGCTCCTCCATGCCGAGGATATTGATGATGTCCTGCAGCTCGGCGTAGCGCTGGAGAGTCCGCTGGATCGCAAGGGCGGTCCGGTAGTGCTCCTCGCCTACGATCTTGGGGTCCAGCGCCGAGGAGGTCGAAGCGAGCGGATCAACCGCCGGATAAATGCCCAGTTCCGTCAAAGAGCGGGAAAGCACGATCGTAGAGTCGAGGTGCCCGAAAGTCGTCGCGGGCGCCGGGTCGGTGATGTCGTCGGCCGGGACGTAAATCGCCTGTACCGATGTAATGGAGCCGTGGGTGGTCGAGGTGATCCGCTCCTGCAGCTCGCCCATTTCGGTTGCCAGCGTCGGCTGGTAGCCGACTGCCGAGGGCATGCGGCCCAAGAGCGCGGATACTTCCGAACCCGCCTGCGAGAAGCGGAAGATGTTGTCTATAAAAAGCAGGACATCTTTGGATTCCTCGTCGCGGAAATACTCGGCCATGGTGAGGGCCGAGAGTGCTGCGCGCAGGCGGGCACCCGGCACCTCGTTCATCTGCCCGAATACGAGCGCCGCCTTGTCGAGCACTTTGGACTCTATCATTTCAAGCAGGAGGTCGTTGCCCTCGCGCGTCCGCTCCCCCACTCCGGCAAAGACGGACACGCCGCCGGCTTCCTCCGCGACGTTGCGGATGAGTTCTTTCAAAAGCACGGTCTTGCCCACGCCCGCGCCGCCGAAGAGCCCCACTTTGCCGCCGCGGATAAAAGGAGCGAGCAAATCAATCACTTTGATGCCGGTGTGGAAAATCTCGGTT
>CAYIEG010000007.1:5775-11647 GCA_964362375.1 uncultured Candidatus Saccharibacteria bacterium | reverse complement strand
GTATCCTGCCGGAGTTTTTCGATCTGATCCTGCCGGAGGTCGAATGCGACGCGGTCGGGGAGCGGTGCGGCGGGTTTCTGCGGCCAAAAGAAGAAAAGTACGGCTGCAATAACTACCGCAACCAATACTAAACCAACGAGAAAAATCCTCGCATTTCCTGATTTCGGCGAGAGTATGCTCACCCACTTATTCATTTCCTCAAGTATATCACAAAATAGCCACAGGTTTTCCCGTGGCGTGTGGATAAGTATTCCACATGTTTTTGGCCTAAACTCGGTTTAGGCCACTTGGTGGTAAAAAACTCAATTTTGCGGGATTTTTTTTGCCAAATCAGCCCAGTTTTGGAGAGATAATTCCTCCGGGCGGGCATTTGGAGAGAGACCGAGCCTGATAAGGGCATCTGCAACCGTCTTTTTGGGCGTTTCCCCCTCCCCTTTGAGCGTATTGAGGAGCTGTTTGCGCTTTTGGGAAAACCCGCGGCGGACGAAGCCAAAAAAATCAGCTGGATCAGTTCTGTTTTCCATGAAAAAGCGGTCAGAAATCTCCGCGATGCGGATAATAGCCGAGTCCACGTCCGGCTTCGGGGTAAAACAGCTCGCCGGTACGTTTTTTATGATTTCCGGCGCGCCAAACGCTTGCACCGAAAGGGCGAGCAGGTTCATGTGCGGTGGTTTGGCGACAATCCGCTCGGCGACTTCTTTTTGGATGGTGAGGACAATCCGTTCCGGCCGCGGCTCCCCCCCGAGCAGCAGCCGCAGCAGCCGCGACGTGAGATAATAAGGGATATTCGCCACCACTTTGTACCCACTTTTATTCTTGCCCCAAACTAAGTTTAGGTCATCCTCTGCCCCAAACTTAGTTTGGGGCAGCTGCAGCCACAGGATGTCTCCCTTGATGATTCGGACATTGGTGATTTCTTCGCGTGCCAATGCATCAGCGAGCGCATCTGCGAGCTTTTCGTCTTTTTCAATCGCGACGACTTCTTTGGCGTGCCGTGCGAGCTCCCGGGTGAGTACGCCGGTTCCCGGGCCGATCTCAAGGAGCGTGTCCGTTTTGGCAAGAGAAGCCGCTTCGATGAGGGTTTGCGTCACCCATCCGCAGCGGAGGAAGTGCTGGCCGAGAGATTTTTTCGCGTACATAAGGGGTATGTCCCAAACTCGGTTTAGGCCAGGCCTGGCCTAAACTGTTTGGGAGCAAGAATTAGACTTCGATCGTCGGCTCGTCGTTTACCACCACCAAGTGCTCGGGGATTTCGGCAAGAAATCGGGAGGGCGGGTTGATCTGGGTTGAGCCGAATTGGGTGCGGGAAAGCGCAAAGGAAAGGAAGACCTTTTCCTTTGCCCGGGTAAGCCCGACGTAGCAGAGCCGCCGCTCCTCTTCGAGTTCGGCCGGATTGAAAAGCGAGCGAGTGTGCGGGAACACGCCTTCTTCGAGCCCAACCATGAAGACCACCGGAAATTCAAGGCCTTTGGCCGCGTGGAAGGTCATGAGTTGCACCGTCTCCTCCTCGGGTGCCGACTCGTCCTGCTCGGACATGAGCGCCACGTCTTCGAGCAGTTGCTCGAGTCCGGCCGGGAGCGGGAGTATGTCATAGCGCTTCGCAAGGCTGATAAGCTCCTGGACATTCTCCCAGCGCTCATCGGCGTTGGCCGAGGTTTCTTCGAGGTATTCCCGGTAGCGGATGGAACCCAGAACCGAGCGGACGAATTCAGATGACCGTTTCTCCGGCATCTCCTCCCGGAGCGATGCAATGAGGCGATCAAATCGCTCCAGCGCCCCGGCGGCTGACTTGGTGCTGATCTTGGCGCGGGCCAGGTACGCGAGCAGGCTCTGCTTGCCAATGCCGCGCGCCGGTACATTGATGATCCGCTTGAGGCTCACGGAATCTTTGGGGTTTAGGACATAACGGATGTAGGCAAGGATGTCCTTTACTTCTTTGCGCTGGTAAAACCGTACGCCGCCCACGATTTTGTAGGGAATATTGCGCTCCAAAAATGCGTCTTCCAGCACGCGGGACTGGGCGTTTGTCCGATAGAGCACGGCGATATCTCTCCGGCCGAATTTTCCGCGCAGGAGCTGGGCGACGCTATCCCCTACAAACCCTGCTTCTCTCCGCTCGTTTTCAACCGCAATGACCTGCAGCGGCTCCCCGCCCCCTTGCGCGGTCCAGAGCTTTTTCTCTTTTTGCAGGCGGTTGCGCGAGATGACGTCCCGCGCGGCGTCGAGAATCGTCTGCGTCGAGCGGTAGTTCTGGTCAAGCACGATTACTTTCGCGTCCGGCCAATCTTTTTCAAAATTGAGGATATTGCGGTAGTCCGCACCCCGGAATGAATAGATGGCCTGGGCATCGTCGCCGACTACCGCAATATTGCGGCGCAGCTCCGCCAGCATCCGGGTGAGCGCGTATTGCGCGGTGTTCACGTCCTGATACTCGTCCACATGGATATACCGGAAGCGTTCCTGATAGAGGCGCAGGATGTCCGGGTGTTTGCTGAAAAGAGACACTGCGTGCATAAGGAGATCGTCGAAATCCATGGCGTTGGCGTCTTTGAGGCGTTTTTGGTACAGGACATACGCTTCATGGATCGTGCGCGGGAAAAGATCGCCGAAACTCGCTTCCTCCTCGTATGCTTCGGGGGTTTTGAGCTCGTTTTTCAACCCCGAGATCACGTTGCGCACCATTCCCGGCGCAAACTGCTTGGGGTTGATCCGTAGTTCCGTTTGCACCTCTTTCATGAGGGAGAGCGCGTCGTCTTCGTCGAAAATGGTGAATGTCCGGAGATACCCGATCTTGCCCGCGTGCGCGCGCAGGATCCGCACGCAGAAGGAATGAAATGTCCCGATAAATGCGGCAAGCGGCGTCTGGGACGAGACCAGCGCGGCGATGCGCTCGCGCATTTCGCCAGCCGCTTTATTGGTAAATGTGACCGCCAGGATCTGCTCGGACGGGATGCCGTGCGCAAGGAGGTAGGCAATGCGGCGGGTGATGGTGGTGGTTTTCCCTGAGCCGGGACCCGCCAAAATCAAGACCGGCCCCTCGGTTGCGAGGATCGCTTCCTGCTGTTTTTGGTTGAGTCCGTTGAGGAGATCCATGTTATTGCTGCACTACGCGGAAGGCGTTTTGCGGGATCTCAAACCGCTTGATAAGCGGCTGGTTCTCGGCGTTGCGCTTGAGAAAAATGATGGCGTAGCGATCCGCATACACAGGCGCCCATTCGGGGTCAGTGACCCGCGCGATCAAAAACTGCTGCCCCCAGGGCGTTGCGTCGCGGTGGGAGAAGAAAATCGCGTTGAATTGCCACTCGGCGTCCGCTTCGCGCCATTTGTCCTCCCGCTCCTGCATGGGTATATAAATATCACGGAAGAATGCTGCCGGATAGGCCTCCGGCCGATTGTCGACAAATACCCGCTCGAGGGGAAAGAGGTGCCAGATAAGGTAGCCGCCGATGTCGTAATTGTTGAAGATCGGCCCTTTCAACCCCTGCGTCCGGAAAAACTCCGCCGCATTGGCATTGTCCCGCTCGATTCCCAGTCCGAATTGTCTCCAGTAGGGAAAGTAGCGCTGCCACTGGCCGAAAAATGCGGGTATGAGGAGTAAAGAGATTGCCACTCCTGCGGTTATGCTGAGTGTCTTCTGATGCCTGGCTAGCCACGGCCGCCACCCCGCGGCGATGTTTGCCGCGGCAAGCGGGATGAAAAAGAAGCCGAAGAGCGCAAAATTCCTGGTAGCCATCCAGCCGAGCGCGCTTACCGCAAGACCAATGGCGACCAGTGGGATCGATACGCGCGATCCTTTTTTTATGTACGCCCGGGCGATGAAGCTTGCGGCAAGCAGGGCAAAGAGGATTTTAAAGATCGTGAAATTGGGGTTGGAGAGGATTTTCTCGATGAACCACACCGGCTGATTTTCGGCAAGGCGATAGCCGTAATTTTGGAAAATCGTAAAGGGCGCTACGGCACCCCGCAGGCCATAGGGATTTGCCACGGTCGCGGCAATGACGGCGAGCAGGATCCAGAAAAGTATCCGGATTTTTCCCCACGCAAACGGCCTGCTCAGGGCCCGCCCGAGGAGAAATACTCCCACGAGCGCCGGCCCGAGGAAAAAATAAATATGGCTGTTCACCCACAGGAGCTCGAGAAGCGGTAGTGCGAGGAGCGGCCGCCAGTTGCCGTCTTCTGCCCAGCGCGTGATGATCCAGAGAAAAAGCGCGGCGAAAAGATAGCTCAATGCTTCTGGCCGGATCTCGGTCCGCTCCGCAAGGAGCGGGAGTGCGAGCAGGGCGGCAAATGCCGCAAGGCCAGGCCCAGCTTCTCGCGCGGCAATTCGAAAGACGAGCCAGAGCGTCGTGAGGCTTATGGCGATGAAAAGGAGATGGACGCCGATAAATCCCGCCGCGCGCCAGGCAAGGAAGAACAAAAGCCCGCTTGCCCAGTGGTGGTTCATGATCGGATATTCCGGCGCAGTGTAAGAATAGAAGTTGGCGTACCATACCGAGCGGTCTTGCAGGAGTATTTTGCCGTTTTCCAGATGTCTCCCCAGATCCGCAGCGGAAAGGTCGATCCGGTGGGCGAGAAAAAGGGCGTAAAAGACCAGAATGAGCAGGGGCAGGAGGATGGTCCAGAATTTTGCTTTCCCGGACGGCTGTTTTTGTGCAGTTTCGCGCATATGGTCTACCCTACCATAGGTGGCAGGCGGGTGTGGATAGCCGGCTTGACGGGGAGCAGGAATAGGGCTAGTTTAGGAGGGCGGTGCAAGCGGAGACGCTTTTTTGTTTTGAATGGCTTAATGGACTGTTATCAGAAGCACTATCCGGCATAGCTCGCCTCTCGGCGCGAAAAACTCAAGAAATACGCCCTTTTTAAATAAGGGTAAGGTTGGAGCAATGAGCGTTTTGACGCTCTTTTTTGTTACCTTGCTCCTTATCCCCCGGCCGGCAGACGCGGGGTTTTTTGCGAGCATTCTACGCTTTTTTGGCAATACGTCAGCCGCGGAAACCGTAATTGAATCCCCTGCCGCCGAGCTTTCCGTGCCGCTTTTGGGCAGCCAATTCCAGCTGCCCCTTTCGGTCGGGGGTCCGGTTGAGGAGGATGTGGCGCTCCCTACCACCCAGGAAAACGCGTTGATATCGACCCGAAACCCGCTGGGGACGATTCCGAGGCCCGCGTCCGACCAGATTCTGGTCTACACGGTCCAGCCGGGAGATACGCCGAGCGCCGTTGCCGAGCGGTTTGGCATCTCGCTGCAAACACTCCTTTGGGCGAACAATCTCCGGAGTGCGGGCATGATAAAAATCGGAGATGAGCTGATTATTTTGCCGGTCACGGGTGTGCAGTATGAAGTGAAGCGGGGCGATACGCTCGAGGGCATCGCCAAGAAATTCAAAGGCGATGCGGGAGAGATCATGAGCTTCAACGGCCTTGCCATCGGCGAAGCGCTGCAAGCGGGACAGATCGTAATTATTCCCGACGGGGAATTGTCCGCTCCGCCCTCGCCCAAGCCCGCAGCGTCCTTCCGTTTTACAGCGCTCCCCGAGCACGCCGGGTACTATATCCGCCCGATCATCGGCGGGAGGCGATCTCGCGGCATCCACGGCTACAATGGGGTTGACCTTGCGAATTCCCTCGGCGAGCCAGTGCTCGCCTCGGCAGACGGGACGGTGATTGTGGCCCGATCAACCGGCTGGAACGGGGGCTATGGAAAATATATCGTCATCACCCACCCCAATAGCACCCAGACCCTCTATGCCCATCTTAATTCACTCCATGTGAGTGTCGGGCAATCCGTCTCGCAGGGGGCCCAAATCGGAACCCTCGGATCCACCGGCAATTCAACCGGCCCGCACATCCACTTTGAAATCCGGGGAGCAAGAAA
>CAYIEG010000007.1:3809-5675 GCA_964362375.1 uncultured Candidatus Saccharibacteria bacterium | reverse complement strand
TATATCTCTTGTTTCGGTCTATAGTGCAGCGCCTCGGCAACGTGGTCGCTTTTTATTTCTACCGAATCATACAGATCCGCGATGGTGCGTGCGACTTTCATAAGGCGGTGATACGAGCGGGCGGAGAGCTGGTGGTCGCGGTGGGCGAGTTCCAAGGCCCGCTTGGCAGGCTCGGAGAGCCAGAGGTGCGTCTTCAGCTCCCGGAGCCCCATTTCGCTGTTGGTGAGAATCGCGGCCTCGCGGAATCGCTCGCGCTGGCGGGTTCGCGCGGCGAGCACTTTGGCCCGGACCGCGGCGGACGGTTCTTCGTCCTGGGTGCCCTCCAGCGTCTCATATGCGACCGGCGGAGTGGCGACGTAGAGGTCAATGCGGTCCAGGATCGGCCCCGAAATCTTTTTCTTGTAGCGGGTAATGGCGCCCGGGGCGCAGGTGCAGTCTTTGGTCGGGTTGCCAAAATTGCCGCAGGGGCAGGGGTTTTGGGCCGCGACGAGCATGAACCGCGCGGGAAACGTCGCCACACCCGAGATGCGCGCCACCGTGATCGCGCGCTCTTCGAGCGGCTGGCGGAGCGACTCGATCACGCGGCGGTCAAACTCCGGGAATTCGTCCAGAAACAGAACGCCGCGGTGCGCGAGCGTCACTTCGCCCGGCCGCGGGTACGCACCCCCGCCGAGCACTGCGGTGTATGACGCGGTGTGGTGGGGGTTGCGGAATGGACGCTGGGTCAGATAGGGGCTCCCGTTTGCCGTGAGGAGCCCTGCGATGCTGTAAATCTTGGTGACCTCGAAAATTTCTTCTTCTCCCAGCGGCGGGAGGATGGTGGGAATGGCGGATGCGAGAATGGTCTTCCCTGCCCCGGGCGGACCTTCAAAGAGCAGGTGGTGCCCTCCGGCAGCCGCGATTTCCAGCGCGCGTTTCGCCACTGCCTGCCCCCGGATATCTTTGAGGTCAATCGGATATGCCGCGGGCGGGGTCTGGGCGAGTTCCGGCCGGGCGAGTATTGCCAATTCTTTTCTCCCGCTTACGTACTCGCACACTTCCTGCAAGCTCTCCGCTTCGCGCACGGCAATGCCGTCTACAATCGCGGCTTCTGCTCCGTTCCCCCGCGGCAGGACCATGCCGGTGAAGCCCGCGCTTTTGGCCGCAAGCGCTGCGGCGAGCACTCCGGGTATGCGGCGCAGACCCCCGTCCAGGCCGAGCTCTCCGAGAAAAAGCGTGTCTGAAGGATTGAAGAGGATTTGGCCGGAAGCGAGGAGGTAGCCGAGCGCGATCGGAAGATCAAACGCCGGCCCTTCTTTCTTGATGTCGGCCGGCGCCAGATTGACGATGACCCGCTGCGATTTTTTGTGCGGAGCGAGCGCCCCGAGATTTTTTATCGCCGCGCCGATCCGCTCCCGCGACTCCTGTACCTCTTTGTCGGCGAGGCCGACGATCGAGAAAAGATGCAGGCCGGGCGAGATATCGACCTCGACCGAGATCGGTTGGGCATCGAGCCCCACGATCTGGGCGGAGTGGATCGTTACGGACATATTATGAGGTTTGGGTTTCGTGCCCGATATCGAATTCGGCGGCCGGATTTGCCCGGAGCCGTTCAAGGGAAATCGGCTTCCGGCATTTGGCGCAGGTACCGTAGGCGTCGAGTTTGATCCGTTCCAGCGCGCGATTTACTTCCAGCAGCCGGCTTTCCAAGCTTCCTTCGGTCGCAAGGCGCATCTCATACTCTTCCACTTCATCCGCTTCCTCGTCTTGCGCCGCGTGGGAGCCGGTCTCGTTCATTTCAAACTGCGGATAGCGCGCGTGCCAGTCGCCGGCAACCCGGGGGTCCGGCCGCGCAAACCCTTTTAATTCAGCGACGAGCCGATCGTG
>CAYIEG010000007.1:0-3709 GCA_964362375.1 uncultured Candidatus Saccharibacteria bacterium | reverse complement strand
ATCCTTGCTGGTGGTGAAAATCAAGATATTTCCTACCGGAAAGACGGTATAGCCGGTTCCGAGGTCCCGTTCCTGCGAGAGTTTCAGATACCGCCAGTCGATGTTGCGCCATGTGCGGTCCTCAAAGGGCGCGATGACGGTTTCAGGCCGTTCGTCAAAGAAAAACTGGGTGATTCCCGAGAGGAGCGACGGCTCCCAGGTGAGCATGTCCGCGAATGTCCGCTCCGGTTCCCGCGTGCGGACCGCAAAGCCCATGCGGGCACCCGCCTGACCGTAGTATATGAATACCATGAGATCCGGATCGAGGCGCTCCGTCATGGCGGCCGGCGGCGTAATCCGCCAGAGCTCGAAGAAGTCGCGGAGCGTGGCGTTTCGCTCCTGCGGTCCGTCCTGCAGATTGATGATGATGCGCTTGACGGTCCCCTCCCGTTCCTTCTCTTTCCACGAGTCCTCGATGAGCTGGAGGAATTGGCTGCGGTCCTGTTTTTTTACGGTAATCGTGCGGCTGGTCTCGGTCGCAAAATACGGCGGAGGCGCTGTAACCCGCTGGACAACTCCCGGGGAAGTGCGGGCCTGGTTTTTGGGGGCGGAAGAGCTGTTTCTTTCCAGATAGAGAAACCCCGCACCGAGGGTGGCGGCGAGTACGAGGAGGCCGATTGCCGCCGCGGCATAACGGGTTTTTCGCGGATGATGCGGGGGGGGTGCGGGCGCCGGCGGCTCTCGCCCGATCATCTGGATGAGCGAGGGCTTGGCGGTCTTGAAGAGTTCTTCAGCGTCCGAACGCATGGTCCGGATCGCCGGTTTTCTTTTCTCGTCCTGCTTTTGTGTTTCTTCAGCCATGATGCGAATGTCTTGGCGGACCCATCCGCGAGTCCCGGGGAGAATGCGCAGCGCCTCTCCGCTCCGCTCTCCCCCGCTCGATTTCTTGATCCGTGTAGCGGCCGGGCACGTCCTTGAGCGAGAGATTGACCCTGCCCTGGTCATCAATGTTTTTTACCAGTACGGGCACGGTTTCGCCTGCTTTGATGATATCAGTTACTTTTTCAACCCGCCACGGTGCCAATTCCGAGATGTGGATGAGGCCCTCTTGCCGCGGGCCGATCTCCACCATCGCGCCGAATTCGAACATCCGCGTCACCTTTCCTTCGAGGAGATCGCCGGGTTTGAGTTCCCGCGTGATCTCTTTGACGAGGGCGAGGGCCTGCGCCATCCCTTCTTCTTTTTCCGAGGTGATGAATACCGTTCCGTCGTCCTCGATATCAATCTGCACCCCGGTCTTGGCAATGATGTCGTTGATGACTTTGCCGCCGGGGCCGATAAGCGCCCCGATTTTTTCCGGATTGATCCTCAGCGTGATGATCCGCGGCGCCCACGGGGACAAGTTCTCGCGGGGTGCCGCAATCGCGCCCTCCATGACGTCTAGGATCCGCATCCGGGCGGCACGCGCCGCGTCCAGCGTCTCGCGGACCATCGGGAGTGTCACGCCCTCGATCTTGACGTCCATTTGGACGGCAGTGATACCGTCACGGGTACCGGCGACTTTGAAGTCCATGTCGCCGTGGTGATCCTCGGGCCCCTGGATGTCGGTCAGCACGCGGTAGTCGCCCTTGTCATTGAGCATGAGCCCCATGGCAGCTCCGGAGACAAGCTTTTTGATCGGCACGCCCCCGTCCATGAGCGCCATCGACGCCGCGGAGACCGAGCCCATGGATGAGGAGCCGTTGGAGGAGAGGACCTCCGAGACAATGCGGATGGTGTACGGGAATGTATCCTGCGGCGGGAGGAGCGGCATCAACGCGCGCCCCGCCAGTGCCCCGTGCCCGATTTCACGTCTCCCCGGCCCGCGCATCGGCCGCACTTCTCCGACCGAAAACGGAGGGAAATTGTAGTGGTGCAGGAAATGTCTTTTCATGCGGATCTCCATGCCCTCGATGATCTGCTGGTCTCCGGGCGCGCCGAGCGTCAGGGTGGAGAGCACGTGCGTCTGCCCCCGCATGAAGAGCCCCGATCCGTGGACGCGCGGCAGCATCCCGACTTGGGCCGAGAGCGCGCGGATTTCGTCCGGCTTCCGGCCGTCGGGCCGCTCGCCTTGCTCAATGATCCGGCGGTGCACGATCGCATCAATTTCTTCGTCAAAGAGGAACTCGGCCGCGTTCTTCTGGAAGAGATCCGGATGCGCCTGGGCCGCGCGCGCGAGCCACTCGGTTTTCAGTTCCGAGACCACCGCCTGCATCGCGGTCTTGTCTTTCTGGTAGACCGCGGCTTCGATCCGCGCGGAAAATTCGCGGCCAAGTACATCTTTCAGCTCGTCGGGGGTCGGGAGCAGCCGGACTTCGCGTTTGGCCTTGGCATGATTCCGGATGATGGTCTCTTGAAATGTAATCAGATCCCGGATCGCGGCAAATCCGGCTTCAGCCGCGGCGAGAAAATCATCCTCGCCGACTTCCGAAGCCCCGGCTTCGCACATATTGATCCGGTCCTTGGTTCCCGCGATCACCAGATCGAGGTCCGCACCCAATCGTTCTTCGAATGCCGGGTTGAGGATGAGCTCCCCGTTTTTGCGCGCGACGCGCACCCCCGCGATCGGCCCCTGCCACGGGATGTCGGAAAGCGAGAGCGCTAGAGACGCGCCGAGCATCGCCAAGACATCCGGGTCGTTTTTCTCATCGATCGAGAGGATGGTCGTCACCACCTGCACTTCGCTGCGCATCCGCATGTCGAAGCGCGGCCGGATGGCGCGGTCGATCAGGCGCGCGGCCAGGGTCGCTTCTTCGGTCGGGCGCGTCTCGCGCTTGATGAAGCGGGAGCCGAGGACCTTGCCTGCCGCATAGTATTTCTCTTCGTATTCAACCGTGAGCGGGAAAAAGTCCCCTCCCTCGCGTGGTACGGGATTCATCACCGCAGTGGTGAGTACCACGGTATCGCCGACTCGGATCAATGCCGAGCCGCTGGCTTGTTCGGCCCAGTCGGTGAGGGTGACTTCGATTGTTTTTCCTCCAATCGGATGTGAATATGAGGCGTATGCCACAGGTAATGCGGAGGGGTATCGGAGGAGAAGCGGATGGAGTAGTCGCGATTAACTCGCTATTTCGATATGGCGAAATTTCGGAATGTCGAGTTACTCGTGATTACTCCAGTCGTGGATTTCTGCTTCTCGCCCTTCTTCCTCCGCGGATTTAATTAGAATCTATCTCAATGAAAAACACGTAGCGAAGCGATCAATTTTCGAGCGAAAGTCCTGAAGGGCGACGACGGCGTACCTGAAAGGTACGACGAGGAGCCCTGAGGGACTTGCAGCCGAAAATTGGTCGCTGCAGTAGTGGATTTTCATTGAGATAGGTTCTCGAATATTTATTTTATTCGCATAAGGTATTTGCGCTGTTCAAGTCCCAGGTCAATAAAATCGTCGGCGACTTCCTTGAGCCGTTGGGATGTCGAGCGGCCGAAAGCAAGCACTTCAACCTGTTTGCCTTTGGCCTTAAGATATTCAACCAGCGGGATGAAGTCGCCATCGCCGGTGACGAGCGCTATCACATCTATCGGCCCCTCGGCAAACCGCACCGCATCCACGGCCATGCCCACGTCCCAGTCGGCTTTCTTGGCTCCGCCGGGGAATATCTGCAAATCTTTGAGCTGGGTTTCGATGCCGGTTTTGGTCAGGGCCTCGAGGAATGGTTTCTCTTCTCCGGATTCGGTACGGATGACATAC
>CAYIEG010000006.1:0-12077 GCA_964362375.1 uncultured Candidatus Saccharibacteria bacterium | reverse complement strand
CACCTCCCTTTGAGGCGCGATTTGCACAACGCACATCCATGGATGTGCACCCACTTGGAGTCGATCGAGTCAAATACTTTGCCGCACGGTGTCAGATACATGCTTCTTCCTCTGTCAAGGTACGTTTGCCGTCTATGATATACAACAGACCCGCATCCATTCCAAACGTATGGGGTTATCACTACGCTGTCAAGCTGTTGTATGGCATATTTTCTTGTCTTGCGATAAAGAAAAATCGCATAGCAAGCTCAACTCAACATCTTCACGATCGTGAAGATGTTGAGTTGAGCTCTTGAGTTGAAATAAAAATGGCCCTGTCCAGAATGGCACTGGGCAGGGCCGACATTCGGGTGGGTATGCACGGCTTAGTTGGCGGCGGTCGACTTCTCCGCTCCCAACTTCCGCTGATGCGCCACCCAGCAGACGAAGTGGTGGTCTTGGACACCTTCCTCGGTCTCTACCGAGGTAATTCCGCTTTCCGAGGGATCGGGGTGGAGACACTCCTCTCCACTGGCACATACGAATCCTTCCCAAGCCGGGGTATTTAGATTAGCAATTCGAGTACTCATAGATCACCCCTCCGCAAAAACCCGCCAACGTTGCCGCGAGGTGCCCGCAGACCGGCGTTTGAAGCCCGACTTCAAACAGGTGTAGGCACCATTCGGCAACGTTGGGCAGATTGTCAAAGATCAAACTAAGAGCGCCTCCGCTTTCGCGAAGGCGCTCGGGAAGAACCAACTTGCTTCTGTTATGCCGCACCCCAAGACCGCCTTCGCAAAGAAGACATCATCATGCTCATCATACCCATCATCAACATCATTATAGATGCCTGACGGGCGGCGGTCATTGATCGGGTAATCGACATACGAAACTATATGTACCGCAGGCCGGGAGATGTGTCAAGAGCGCCAGTTTTCCACACGCCGTGCCTTGACAGGCAACCAGCATTTAAAATACAGTAACCAGCGTTATGGCATCGCACCGATTAAACGTAATTCGCGGCCTCCTCCTTATTAACTTTCTCGCCAAAAGGGGAGACGTTTTGATGCGGTAATAAATGCCATAACCCGGAGTGAAGCATCAAAGGGTCTCCCACTTCAGGGAGGCCTTTTTCGTAGGAGCGATTCAGATCTTTCAACCCGCTCGGAGGAGGGAAGAGATGGGCGAAACAAAAATAATAAGAATGCTTGTGCAGAGCTGCGGATGCCTGGGGTATTGTGATCATCCATGGACGCCGGTCACCAAAGAAGCGGAGACAGGCAAAGACGTATCGCAATCCTCTTTACTTCCCGCGCCAGAAGAGCGGGAACACCCCAACCGAATGGTCGGCGGGTAGCCGGCTCCCTGGCAAAAAATGACCCCTGACGGACTTGTCCGCCGGGGGTCGAAATACATCCGAAAGGAGTTATCGCAAATCAGCCAGAATCCTGATGCCGCGGATGATTTCTTCCTCGCTCACCGCCCCGAATCCAAGCCGCGCATAGTGCGAAGGCCGGCCTTCAAAGAAATTTCCCGGGATAAAAGCCAAGGCGTGTTCCCGCAACAGCCGATCTGCCGCTTCGCTGGTATCCTGCCGGAGATCGACATAAAAATTCATACCGCCCCGCACATCATGGAGGTATCCGATCCCCGCCTCGTCCAAGGCCTTTTTCATCGTATCGCGCCTCTGCGACAGTATCGCGAGGCGTGAAGAAGGAAACCGATCCTTATCGAGATTCGCGAGAACCTTTTCCATCAAAAGCTGTCCGAAGAGATTTACGCCCCCTGACTGGATCAGGAGAGAACGTTTCATCTCTGCATTGATCTTTGAATTTTTTGAAACGCTCCAGCCGACCCGGATACCCGGAATAAACCAGTTTTTCGAGAAAGAATTCACTGCGACGACATTTCCGCCGTCCAGCGAGGGACTCGCGCATTCCGTATCTTTATAAATAATCTTATTTGTCACTTCGTCGGAAAGTATCAGAATATTTTGTTCTTTTGCGAGGCGGACGATTTCGTCAACCTCTGCCTTTGTATATGCCCGTCCGGTCGGATTTTCCGGGGAGTTCAGGATGATCACTTTCGTCTTTCCCGTAACCGCACGAGGTAATGCTTCCTGATCGGCAAAGGAAACTTTGCGGTGGATCAGCTGAAAGTATTCCGCCGCAAGCGAGAATCCATCGAAATAATACTCGTTGGTGATAACTTCGTCCCCTGGTTTGGTAACCGCACCGAGCATCGTGAAGATTCCCGACATTCCTCCGTGGTTGATGACAATATCGTCTGTCACGACATTGCGGCCACTCTCTTCTTCAAGCCGGCGTATCTGTTCTTTCAGCGCATGCGTTCCTCCGACTGGCGCATAGCCAAAATACCGGTCGGCAATCTCTTCCCGTACCTCATCAATGAAAGGGAGAACTTCCTCGGGAAATGGAAAATTGGCCGACCCTCTATCAAACCGGACACAATTCAGTATTTTCCCTGCCTGTTCGTTGATCTCAAGAATATTGGTGTTTTTCATTTCAAGAAAAGTATACCCTGACCGGGAGAAATAAAAAAGCGGAGGCCGGACGACTTCCAAAGATAAAAGATGGAGAGCCCCGGGTCGGAACCTGGGGCTCTTTGTGGAAGAACTTTACGAATTGAGCACTTCCACGAAAGGGATCAACGAGCAAAAAAATCCATATCCATACTCCTCTCTATTGCGTTGACGAGAGATCGGGGAATGCGTGCGCATGCAGACCGCGCAGGACGCCGTCGGAAGTGATGCGCTCGCTGAACGCACAGAGACGCTCCACCAGATTCCCGTACCCGCACTTGATGCCCAGAATCTCGGCGAGCGCGACGATGTCCGCCCAGTAGCGAGTGATCGGGTGGCGTCTGGGAAAGCGCCATTCCCCGTCGTCGCCCGTGATTTTTGCGCGAATCTCATCAGGTCCGTCACTCATGAGAAGGCGACGATGAGGAGTATACGTGATGTACGGAGGTTCGCGCTCAAGCTCCTGCGGTTTACGAGGAATCCGTACGTCCGCAATGCTATAGACGGGGGTAATTCTATCCGGTTCCGTGAATCCTCCCGCTTCACGGATGAGTCGGTGAGTCCAGATATAGAATTCGTCAAAGGGCTGCTCATCCATGACCTTTAGCTTGCCTCTTGTCGAGGTGATCCGCTCCATCGTCTCCGCATTAGGTATGTCGGGTCCAGGGATGTACCATCCGTAATGGATGCCATTACCCACCGCGTAGTGAGTAATGGCCGACTCCATCGCGAAGTGCCAGTTGTCTTCATGGCCTCTCGAGTCAAAACCAAGCCGGCGGTACGGCGAGGCCTTGATTCCCTCGTCAATGTAGCGATACCACCAACGGAGTCCTTCGACGTACTCCGGGTGGCGGCACTTTTCCGGATCGATGGAAAAGATGTTATTTTTCCATACGGTCCCGCCGTTCTCCATTGCATGGAGCTCGCTCATCAGAATGATGTTCCAGTTCTGGAATCCGAAGAGATCAACGATATACTGCATCATGTCCCGTTCGGCCCTGATGATCCGGTCAATGTCATCATGCGGGAAAGGGTTGGTCTTGGTCATCACGTCCCCGCAGATGACTGTACAGCACGCGAGCCCCAACCCCCTGCGCAGAAACTCTGCTGCAAAGAGCATATTGATCGCGCCCATGGGGAACGCCTTGGTGAGGCGCTGGGAGCCGCCGCCCATCCCGAAGTAGAGACGCGGCGACTTGCACCACTGCGTCTCCGGGTTTAGGTACTTGGTGACGCGGCGTGTGACGATATTCGGGCATACGTCCATGAGGTGCGCGACCAGCTCAAGCGTCGCGGGGACCTGCGGATCGGCGATACGGTTTCGAGCCCGCTGCACTCGCGCATCAACCTGGTATTTTACGATGCTCTGGTCGTCGTGCCAGCGGCGGGCAACTGATTTTGCTCGACTGTCAGTGGCAATGAGGACACGGAGCGTTTTAATCCTGGTAACAATAGTTTCGAGAACTTCAGGATCAGTCATTACCCCATTTATGTAGCAGGGGGGGATTTGCTGCTTTAAGGATGCAATCGTGTCAAGAATACTGATCGCGTCCACTGCTCTCTCCTTTGTCAAAGTGCTTTTGGGGATCGCCGCAGGCGATTTGTTCCGGCACGGACCAATTCCGTACTGGTGACCGTGCACTTCAAAAGAAGCGTCCGGTCATCAGCACAAACGAAAACGCCTTCCGCAAAGTCCGGAAAGCGCCTGAAGTGCCAATTGTGATAGGGGATTACGGCAACGCCAAACGAGGACTTTGCGGATCTTGCAAAGCCCCCCACCAGGCTGAATTGTGCCGTATCGCTATCATTGTCATCAAAGATATCAGATGGCCGTACGCGTGTCAAGCGGCAGTGTGGATAGCGCCACCTGAAAATCGAAAATAAAAGCCATGGCTTTTATTTTCGATTTTCTTTGAAAAATGAAGATGTGATACGGCCGGTTGCCAAAGGGCAACCGGCCGGCTGTTAGGCGGGTGAGGATCCGATAAAGTCCCGCCGTTGCCCCTCAGGAGAAACGGCTTGCTGGGCGATAACTGCGTTTTTCCTTGCTTTCGCCCGTTTCCGCCTTTCCCTGCGCTTCCGCGAACTCTCTTTATTATTCTTCGGCAATCCGAAACTTCCCCATGAACCCATAGCCGTATCCTCCTCAAGCACCGATGGATAAGGAACTGCGCGTCTACAATATTTTGTAGACAATCAAAGCCCCCGGACCGTCCGGGGGCTTTGGAATATATCGTTCGTTTGTCTGCTATGCGCGTGAAGGATTCATTCCAAAACTCCCGGATTGGCGGGTAAAGTGAAAAAGGAAATAAAAATAAATGGAATTTAGGAAGCGGGAATCCATAACCGCAGGAATTGTTGCATAGATCCGCACCGCGTGTCAAGGGCATTCTAAAGGACACCTGTGGATTGACTAAAAAAGCGATATCGGACACACTGATTTCAATACCCTTTGGTCGAGCGTTACTCTTAATTTTTTAAATCTTTTACATCCTTTATTTTTATTATGGACGGCATACGGCGAACGGTAAATCTTACTACAGTTATCGTCTTCGTCATCGCGTTTCTCCTCGGCTACGGCACCTCCGCCCGGCTGGTGAATCGGTCAGGGACAGCAGGGGAGCGCCAAGGACGAGCGGAAATGGCAGCTGCGGAACAAACGACCGCAACGGGAGAGGCACAGGAGGAATCGTCTCTCGCCCAGATCTCGGCCATGATTGCGGCGGGCTTGAGCACGGTTGCCGCCGACAACCAGCCGGCGGGCAAGACCGTGAGTGTCGCAGTCAAGCTTGAGAAAGAAGCGTGGGTCGCGGTCCATGAAGAGACGAACGGAGCGCCGGGGAAAATCCTCGGAGCCCAGCTCTTCACCGCCGGCACCCACTTCGGCAAAGTAGAGCTGCTGCGCGGGACCGTGGCGGGAGCAAAATACTATGCCATGCTCCATGCGGACGACGGTGATCGAAAGTTTGATCACGCCAAGGACATGCCGCTCAAAAATGCGGCGGGGCAGGCGATCACCGACGAATTTGCGGCAAGTACGGCAGTACTGACCCAGTAACGCATAGAGGGCCGAGCCTATATGCGAAGAAACTCCGGCTTCCCTAGGGAAGCCGGAGTTTCTATGGTTATGATTCCGATATCCAAAAGGGGCCTTGTTTCTGGGGTTTCGAGGTTGAACCTCGAAACATCACGCCCAAATCTTTCCGCTCGTCGAGCGCACCCTCGATCGCAAAAATCCGCGGGAATGGTATTATGCATTGATGGACTATGGCGCAATGCTCGGCATATGAATATTCTCACCGCTTCCAACCTCACCAAAAAATTCGGCACATTCACTGCCGTTGACAATATCTCCTTCTCGCTCAAAGAAGGGGAGATTTTAGGCCTGCTCGGACCCAATGGCGCGGGCAAGAGCACGACTATCCAGATGCTCCTCGGGGTGCTCGAGCCGACCTCGGGCCAAATCCGCTATTTTGACAAGCCGTTTGGTCCAGATCGCGAAGAAATCCTCGAACAGGTCAACTTTTCTTCCAGCTATACGCATCTCCCGTGGAATCTGACCGTGGAAGAAAATCTCCGATTCATGTCCTACCTCTATGCTATCCCCGACCGCCCGGCGGCGATCAATAAAATCGTCGGCCTCTTTCGGCTCCGGGAGTTACTTGGCCAGCCGCTCGTCGAGCTTTCGGCCGGCCAGCTGACGCGCGTGAATCTGGCCAAGGCATTTCTCAATTCTCCGCGGGTGCTGCTGCTCGACGAGCCGACCGCCTCGCTCGATCCGGAAGCCGCCAAATATATCCGCGAGTTCCTCCTGCACGAGCGGAGCCGCTTCCAGGTCTCGATCATCCTCACCTCGCACAATATGGCCGAGGTCGAGGAGGTGTGCGACCGGGTGGTATTTATCGATAAAGGCAAAGTCGTTGCCGACGATACCCCCGACTCGCTCGCGCGCTCGATCCAAACCTGCCACATCGAGCTCCTCGTCGGAGACGGCCTCAAGCGCGCCATCGCCTATTGCGCCGAGCTGCATCTGCCGCAGCGCGTAGAGGGACGCCATATCATCGTTGACGTAAAGGAGCGCGAGATTCCGGCGTTTCTCCGCGGCCTCGCGGACCGCGGCATCGCGTATGACGAAATTTCAATCGATAAGCCAACGCTCGAGGATTATTTCCTGGCTGTCGCCGGTAAAAACACGCCATAGATTATGAAAGCGCATCGCGTCTGGGGCATGACGCTCCGGTATCTCTACGCCTTCCGTCACAACCTCGACAAAGTCGCGGATGCTTTTTATTGGCCGACGATCGACATACTCCTCTGGGGATTGACTTCGACGTATCTCACGTCCCTGAATGAAGATGGCGGCTCGCAGGCGTTTCTGGTCGTCCTTTCGGGGCTGGTCCTCTGGCTCGTGGTCTGGCGCGGGCAAGGGGAAATTACGCTCAATGCGCTGGAAGAATTCTGGGAACGCAACCTCATCAACATTTTCGCCTCTCCCCTGAAATTCCATGAATGGATCGCCTCGTTCCTCCTGCTGGGCCTCGTGAAAGCCGCAGTAAGCTTCCTTTTTGCGATCATGCTCGCGTGGCTGCTCTTTTCGGTCAATATTTTCTCCTTCGGATTCCTGCTTGTGCCGTTCGCGCTACTGCTCATCATGACCGGCTGGTGGTTTGGATTTCTCATCGCGGGGCTTATTCTGCGCTTCGGCAGGAAGATGCAGGCGCTTGCCTGGACCCTTATCTTCGCGATCGCTCCCTTCTCGGCGATCTACTACCCGCTCTCGACTCTTCCCGGATGGGCACAAATCATAGGCAAGCTCATCCCCATCACCTATATCTTCGAGGGGAGCCGCGAGGTGATCGCGCAGGGGACGATCGACCCGCGCAAGCTCATAATCAGTTTCGGCCTCAATCTGCTCTACCTTTTCTTGGCGGGGCTCTTTTTGCATTGGAACTTTGAAGCGCGGCGCAGAAAGGGCTTTGAGAAAATCAGCTAGCCGCCATGTTTCGCGTTCTTAAAAAAGACGCCGAGACCCGGGCGCGGATCGGGGTACTGGAGACGCCGCACGGCGTTGTCGAGACGCCTGCCTATGTCCTGGTCGGCACGCACGCCAAAGTCCGGACGCTCGATGCCGCGGATCTGAAAAAAGCCGGCACGCAGCTGATTATCGCCAACACCTATCATCTCTGGCAGACGCTCGGCGAGGATGGCCTTAAGAAATTTCCAGGCCTGCACGCGGTGATGGGATGGGACGGGCCGCTCATGACCGACTCGGGCGGTTTCCAGGTATTCAGTTTCGGCGCGGCGCGGGAATATAGAACTGGAAAAGTGCTCAATCCGCATTCTCCGCCATCAGCACAACAGCTTCACGATCGTATAGATGTTGACGTTACCACAGGAGGGCAGGTAAAAATCACGGATGACGGCGCGGTGTTTACCGCAAGCGGCAAGCGCCAATGGCTCGACGCCGAGAAGTCCATCCGCATCCAGCAGCAGCTGGGTGCAGACATCATCCTTGCTTTTGACGAGCCGACTTCGCCCCTGCATGACTATGCGTACACCAAGACGGCCCTTGGACGCACCCATGCCTGGGCGATCCGCTCGCTCGATGCCAAGACCTCCGATCAGCTGCTCTACGGCATTGCGCAGGGCGGCCCATTCTCGGATTTGCGCAAGACGAGCGCGGGATTTATTTCTTCTCTGCCTTTTGACGGCATTGCGGTCGGCGGCTCCTACGGCAATTCATTCGGCGGGACTCGCGCGGGGACGCTAAAGGAACTCGACTGGACCGTGCCGTACTTGCCGGAGGGGAAACCGCGGCATCTCTTGGGTATCGGGCTTATTGGCGATATTTTTGCGGGAGTGGCGGCAGGCATGGATACGTTTGACTGCGTGGTGCCGACGCGCGAGGCGCGCCACGGCTCGATCTGGACCCGGAGAGGCCGCGTAGACATCACGCGGGGTATATACCGCGACGACAAGGGCATACTCGATGAAGAATGCGAATGTGCGGTGTGCGGCGGCATGCGCCTCGAAAAAGGCGCGCTGCATTCGCTTTTCAAATCAAAAAACATGGAGGCCGGGCGTCTGGCCACCCTCCACAACGTCAGCTTTTTCAATACGCTCATGGCCAAAATCCGCCGCGCAATCCGCGAGGGCGAATTCGGTGAATTCCGCGCCGGGTTTTTGCCGGATAACGGATGATGGCGAAATAGTCATTGCACGAACGCATGGACGATGATATTTTGAAGCGGCCAAGCGATCTTTTCATGGCTGAAAAAGGCATTTACCCATTTACCCTGGAACCTGTTGCCGAAGGGGAGACTAACGATGGCGGATATCTTTTGGGTATTCAAGCTGGTTGTTGCTTTTCTGGGGCTGAGAACCACGCCGCAGAATGATGCGGGCGGGCTCGAAGGAAATGCGCTCGCTGCTCCACCCAAAAAACGAAAGGGCATGAACTCGAAAGCGCGCCGCGCGGCAGAACGAGCAAAGCGCGCGCGAGGAAATCACCGCCGCGCATCCGTGGCGGAGAGGCCGCCGCCGATGCGCATTGACCGCAAGCCATTCTCTGAAGAGGAAAAGCATGTAGCGAAAGCCGGCGGCACGGCGAGCGGCATAAACGAAGGGACCCTCTTCGCAATGCTGCCGCTCGATGCGATCGTACGCGCCGAGCGTCCGGATCTGGACCCGACGCACGTGAAGCGCGTCATCATTGCCTTCATCGCGCCCGGGCGCCGATGGTCGTATTTCGGCGACCGGCCCCTTCCATACCAGAAGTTCCAAAAACTGGTAGCAGGGGTCCCCACCGAAGCACTGAACCAGTGCTTTGAATGGCTAATCAAGATACGCGTGGTCGTGGATGTGAACGGCGGCCGCGCCACGGATCGCAAGCGCGGGCGCGACCACCGACGCTGCGCCTTAAACATGAAATCCAAAGACGCGCCGCCTCCGGGAGACGAGATCATCAAGCTGGCCCAGCGGGCGCGCGACAAATTGGACCGGTTATCCCGAAACGGATGACCGGAACACGGCTTCGACAGACATGTCGGAGCCATTTTTATATCTCTGCTATGGGTTTAGTGCGCTGGACAACCTGAAAGGAGAGGGGTATATTGAAACGGATATGCCTCATATCGAAATTGCGGCTGAAAAGCTTTTTTTTGTTGGAAATTTTGCCATCACCAATACGCTCATAACGAGCTGGATTGTCGTCGCCCTGCTGATCGCGGCGGCGTTTTTGCTTTATAAACGCACCGCACTCGTCCCCGCGGGTCTCCAAAACATCTTTGAATTTTTTATCGAGGGTTTTCTAACGCTTATGGAGGGGGTGCTCGGCTCGCGACAGACGGCGGAAAAATATCTCCCGATCGTCGCGACCGTGTTTCTTTTCATCCTCACCTCCAACTGGCTCGGCATCCTGCCCGGCATCGGCTCGATCGGCTTTTTCGAGGAAGCGGATCATCACGTCAAATTCGTGCCGCTCCTGCGCTCCGCGGCCAGCGATCTCAATGTAACACTCTCACTCGCGACCGTCACCGTATTCATCATCCACGTCATTGGCGCGGGCGCGATCGGCCTCAAAGCCCATCTTTCAAAATTTTTCTCGTTCAAAGGCCCGATTGAGTTTTTTGTCGGCATACTTGAACTTGTCTCCGAATTTGCTAAAATTATCTCGTTCTCCTTCCGGCTCTTCGGCAATATATTCGCCGGGGAGGTGCTGCTGGTCGTCACCGGCTTTCTCATGCCTTTCGGGGGGCCGCTGCCGTTTCTGATGCTTGAAATCTTTGTCGGATTCGTACAAGCGCTGGTGTTTGCCATGTTGACTACGGTATTTATCAGCATTGCCGTAAGCCGCCATGAACCCGAGTCAGAGGTCGCGTATCATTAAATAAATTAACGGTATATCTTAGAGTTATGGACGCAGAAACGATCAAAATCCTGTCCACCGCCGGCGCCATTGTCGGGGGGACCGCAGTGCCGGCATTGGCGATCGCGCTTATCGGCTCCCGCGGCCTGGAAGCGATCGGGCGCAACCCGGAAGCGGCCGCGAAAGTACAGACCGCGATGATCCTTGCAATCGCGTTCGCGGAAGCGATCGCGATCTACGCCCTCGTCGTGGCGCTGGTGATTAAATTTGTGTAACCCGCTGCCGACGTTGCGTTCGCTCGGCAGCACGGCACCGATGGAACATTGTCCCGGATGTGCCTTGCGGCTGACCCTCGGGCAAAATCGGCAGCGGTACGACATGGCAGAATTATTGGAAAATTTTGGAATTGACTGGAAACTGCTTTTGGCCCAGGCGGTCAATTTCGGCGTGCTTTTGGCGGTCCTCTGGAAATTCGCCTACCGGCCGGTGCTGAATATGCTTCACAAGCGCCGGGAAGAAATCGAACGCGGGATCCGCGCCACGAAAGCCGCGGAAGAGAAACTGGCGCGGATCGGGGCGCTGCAGGAAGAAAAATTAGGAGAGGCGCGGCGGCGTGCGCTCGAGATCGTCAACCTGGCGCAGGAAACCGCGCGCGCCCGGAAAGACGAGCTGATGGCTGAAGCGGGGAAAAAGGGGGAGGCGCTGATTGCCGAGGCCAAGCGCGCCATTGCCGAAGAAAAGGCGAAGCTCTCCGAGGAACTGGAACGCGAAGCCCGCGAGCTTATCCGCGAGGGAGTCGCACGGGTGCTCGCCAAGCTGCCGCCGCACGAGCGCGACCGGGAATTGATCGAGCAGGCGATCCGCGCCATGCGTTCATAAAAATGTTTGGAGTCGGACTTCAAACACTTCAATGAAATACACCGCTGCACATTACGCCGAGGCCCTGCTCGCCGCCTCTCACGGAAAGAACCCGCGGGAGCAAAAAGAAATCGCGGGGAGATTCCTCCGGCTCCTCGCGCGTCACCGGGCGCTCCCGCGGTTGAATCGCATCATGAAAGAAATCGCGCGCCGCGAGCGGGCAAGGTACAATGTCACGGACGTCGAAGTGCAATCCGCCTCCGGGCTCGATGAAAAACTGCGGGCGCAGCTGGAAAAGACGCTCGGCAAAACCGCCCGGGTGCGCGAAACCCGCCGTACCGAACTGCTTGCCGGCACGCGAATCATTATAAATGAAGAGCGCTTGATCGATGCATCCGGCCTCCGGCGCCTTGTGACGCTTTTCCCGAAACTATGACATCTCCCATTATCGAAACCCTCAAAAAAGAACTGGAAGGATTCGCACAGGACATCAAGGCCGAGAAAATCGGGCGTGTCTTGGAAGTCGGCGACGGAATCGCCAAAATCTCCGGCCTCTCGGACGCCGCTTCCCAAGAAATGCTCGAATTCGAGACCGAAGCCGGGCCGGTCTCGGGCATCGCCTTCAACCTCGAGGAAGACTCGGTCGGCGCGGTAGTGCTGGGCGACTACACCAAAATCCGGGAGGGGACGGTCGTGCGCCGCACCCAGCGCGTGCTTTCCGTCCGGGTAGGGGACGAGCTCATCGGACGCGTCATCGATCCCCTGGGCAATCCGCAGGACGGCCGGGGCCCGATTTTCGGAGAAAAGAGCAAAGAGATTTTCTATCCGGCC
>CAYIEG010000005.1:0-14584 GCA_964362375.1 uncultured Candidatus Saccharibacteria bacterium | reverse complement strand
CGCGCCGCTGCGCTCTCCGTCCCCGAAAATCGTCACCTTGCCGTATTCGCCGTCAAACCCCGGTACAATGGTAAGCCGGCCTTCGCGGACCCGCATGATGCCCTCCACCACATCCGGCGCGGTTGCCCGTTCAAGATCGGATTTTTCCGCTTCCACCAGCACCGCAAATTCGCTCCCGATTTTTTCAATCAGGCTCCGGTACTCCTCCTTTACTTTTTTTGCGGAAACCCCATTATCAAATGCTTCGGCGATGATTTCATCCAGCGGCACCAGGCGCTTGAACGGAATGGCGCCCGGCGGCTTGGCGCCCGGGGCCCGGTCAGCCAGCTCTTCAACCCGGTATTCCACTCCGACAGTCACAGGTTTTCCACATTTTGGGCACACCTTATTCAGTTTTTTCGTCCCCTCCGGCCCGCAGGAAAATCCGCAGAGGCGATGTCCGTCATAATGATATTTCCCCTCTTCCGGAAAGAATTCAACCGTAAAGAGAAATCGCCGCGGGTCGTGCGACTTGATCGCATCCATAATCGCATCATACGAGAGCTCCGCATCCAGCACATTCGCCTCCCTGCCGATGCGCTGGAGCGAATGCGAATCGGAATTGGAGATGAGCGCAATCGTATCCAGCTTGGATAGCCGCCAGTTCATTGCGGGATCCGAAGAAAGCCCGGTTTCTATTGCAAAAATATATTTGGCGTACTCGTCAAAACACTCTTCGATCGAATCGAATCCGGACATGGACCCGAACACGCTGAACCACGGAGTCCACGCATGGGCCGGGACGACCGCACAGCGCGGATCGACATCAAACACCGTTTTTGCGATCTCTTTTGCCCCGAGGCCTAGAATCGGCCTCCCGTCGGATTTCAAATTGCCCTGCCAGCCGAGCGCGGCATTGATTTTTTCGGCGGCTTCGATCGACGGCGCAAAAATGAGGTTGTGGATCCGCCGGGTCTTTCCGCCTTTGGAATAGATGCTCGAAATCTCGACGGTCAATAAAAATCTTGTTTCCGAATTCTTGTTTTTCCTGAACTGGCTTTTGACTTTGTATAAACCCGGCTCCGCCGGCTCGAGCTTGGCCTTTACCTCCTTGATCCACGCCGGATGCGTAAAATCGCCGGTGCCCATCACCGTGATACCTTTGAGCCCCGCCCAGTAATCCAAATTCTCCAGCGTCATTTCCTTGGAAACCGCGCGGGAATAGGGAGAATGAATATGGAAATCTGCAACTATTCGCATGCTGTGAATCGCATTATACCGCGTTTCTCCGTAAAATCCACTTGCCGAATTCGACTGCGAGGATATTCAGAATCCCCACTCCCGCAACGCCCAAGAGCCACGGCAACGGCAGAGGGACCGTATCGAAAATCCGCTGGCCGAAGGGAAGATACACCGCGCCCGCGGTGAGCAAGACGCCCAGCCCCGCGCCCATGACAAGATAGCGGTTGGAAAAAGGATTATAGGTGAAGATGCTCCGCTCCAGGCTCCGCACCGAGAAAGAGAGGAAGAGGGTGTACGTCGCAAAGGACGCGAAGACGAACGTGCGCACCAGCGGCGGCGAAAACCCCCATCGGAGCAGGAAGTAATACAAGAGAAAAAGAAGGGCCGAAGTGGAGACGCCGATCACGACGATCTGCACGCGCATGGCGCGGTCAAAGAGATTGCGGTCCAGTGTCCGCGGTTTGGCCCCTGTCCCGTCGACCCCCTCTTCAAACGCAAGGGCCAACGCCGGAAAGCTGTCGGAGAAAAAATTCACAAAAAGAATCTGGAGTGCGGAGAGCGGCAGCGCCAGACCCATGACCAGAGACCCGCCGATCAGCAGCAGCTCATCCAGCGTGTCAGAAAGGAGATACACGATGACTTTGCGGATATTGTCGAGGATCTTGCGCCCCTCCTCGATCGCGGCGACGATCGTCTCAAAGCTGTCATCGAGCAGCACCAGATCCGCCGCGCTCTTCGCGACCTCCGTGCCCGAGCCGAGGGCGACTCCGATGTCGGCGCGCTTGAGTGCGGGCGCGTCATTCACCCCGTCGCCGGTCATCGCGACAATCTCTCCCTGCGCTTGGTAGAGCTCGAGGATCTGGACTTTCTGCTCAGGCGTCACCCGCGCGTACACGCACACCTCGCGCGCGCGGCTTTCCCACTCCTCGCGGCGCAAATACCGAAGGTCGTCCCCGGTGAGGACCGCTCCGGCGCCGTCAATCATTCCGAGCGCTCGCGCGATCGCTTCAGCCGTACCGCGATGGTCGCCGGTCACAATAACGGTCCGCACCCCCGCTTCACGCATCCGCCCGATTGCCGCCGGCACTCCGGAGCGCAGCGGATCCCGAAAAGAGAGCAGTCCTAGAAACTGAAAATTCCGGAATGCGGTTCCCTCGGCCATCTTCTCATGACGCAGGGATTCCTTCACCGCAACGCCGAGCACGCGCTCGCCTCCTCTCGCCCGCGCGTCCAGTTCAGCCCGTACCTGCGTTATTTCTTCCTGCGCTAGATCGGTAAACGGGAGCAGCACATCCGGCGCTCCGAAGATGACCGTCCGGTATCCCGAGGCCTGCGGCCAGACGGTGACGGAAAATTTACGCGTAGAGTTGAACGGGAGCTGATCGTGCAGTGCGCCGCGCTCCGTGAGTGCTGACACGGGAAGGCCACGCAGGGCCGCCCCCCGCACGAGTGCCGACTCAACCGGACGCCCGAATATCTTCCACTGCCCTGGCGTCTCCCCGGGGTTTTCAATAATCGCGTCTGTATTGCGCAGTGCCGCGGCGAGCACTGCGTCCGAACCGCCGTTGGCGCCGTATGGGACCACCGCGGCGAGCTCCATTTTCGCTTGGGTGAGGGTGCCGGTTTTGTCCGTAAGGATGAGGGTTGCGGAGCCGAGGGTTTCGGCCGCGGCGAGGCGCCGCACTACCGCCCTGCGCCGGGCCAGACGCTCAACGCCGACCGCAAGGATCACGGTGAGCGCCACCGGCAGGCCTTCCGGAACCACCGAAACCGCGACTGCCACGGCAATGAGAAATGTTTCAAAAAGCCCATACCCTGCCCAGACCCCGATGGCGAACAGGATAAAGGTCAGCGCGGCAACCGCTACTCCGGTACCTGCGGAAAATCGGGAGATGGCGCGCTCCAAAGGGGTCGGTGTCCGCCCGCTTGTCTCGATGAGGCGCGCAATCCTCCCGAATTCGGTGTCCGAGCCGGTTGCGGTGACCACTGCATCCGCCACGCCCTCGAGCACAAAGGTCCCCCGATACACCATGGAAGCGCGCTCCGCAAGCCCGGTTCCCGTCGTGAGCGCCTGGTCGCCTTTGACAACCGGCAATGATTCGCCGGTCAGCACCGCTTCATCAACCCCAAGGTCGCGCGCAAAAATTACCCGCGCGTCAACCGGCACCTGATCGCCCGGCTGGAGGCGAATGATGTCTCCGGGCACCAGATCTTCGGCATCGCATTCCCGCTCGCCGTCTTTCCGGCGCACCCGCGCGCGGGTATGGATATAGGAATGGAGCCGGACGAGCGCCGACTCCGCTTTGTATTCCTGATAAAATCCGAGTGCCGCATTGACTATCACTGCGGCAAAGATCACGCCGGTCTCAATCCATTCGCCCAGCAGGATCGTCGCCGCTCCGGCAAAAATGAGGACAAGTATAAGCGGGCTCGCAAACTGACGCAGGAAAAGCGCTGCGGGGGTCGCTGCTGCTTTTTCCGGGATGCTATTGGGTCCAAAACGCGCGCGGCGAAGCGAAACCTCTTGCTCATCAAGCCCCTCGCGGCTTGATGCGAGGCCTGCCAGCGCCTCGTCGGCACCCAACGCCCAAAACGGTTCTTTTGTAGCAGTAATATCCATATCTTAGAGCACGTTCGGAAAGAGCTCCGCGGCAACGCCGGCGCATACCGCAGCATATACCCCGGTCTCGACAACGCGAACGCGCCAAGAAAGCGCGGCCCCCTGATGCGCGCGCATACGGTTGTACGCGGCGAGAATCAGCGCCGCATCAATCCCGACCCCGATCGTGCCGACGACACCGATGATCGCAATGAAATTCTGGAATCCCAAAAGATAGAGCGCCGCCGGGATCGCAATGCTCAATGACCGCGCCGTCCCCCTCCCCGCCCCGAAATCAAGCGCCAGGAGCGAAGAGAAGGCGGTGGTGAGCACCACGAATGACGTGAACACCGCAAGCAGACCGATCAAACTGCCGATCTGCACCACGCTCTCGCCCGCAACCGATCGCAATCCTTGAATCGCTTCCGGGCTTGCGCTACTCCCCACTGTACCGACCACTCCCGCGGCAAAGAGGATATAGACGAGCACCGGAATGCAGGAGCCCGCCGCAATCGCGAGCCGCACTTTCCGGCGGCTCCGACCGAGGAGCGGAACAAGCTCCGGGATTGCGGTCGCACCCGTGAGCGCGAAAAGCAAGATGCCATAGGGAAAGAAAAACCCTTCCAGCCGCACGCCGGTAAGGTGCGCCGGAGAAACTTTGGGAATGAGCGAAACCGAGAGGAACACAATGAAGCCGATAAGGACCGCCGTGAGGATACCGTTTACCAGGGCTTCTTTGCGCAGCGGCAGCAGGGCGACCAGCGCTCCAAACGCAATAAAAATCAGGGCCAGCGCCCCGTCTCCCATTCCTCCCAAAAATAACGGCAGAGTCCCGCGAAGAAAAATGGCCCCGACGATTATGTAGGCAACCAAGGCCCCGGCAATCCCGAAGAGTGCGGACCCCCACGCGAGCAGTGCCGCCGGCCTGCCCAGATACATCTTCACATAGCCGGGAAGCCGATGCCGCGTACCCGTACCCAGCACGATCTCCCCATAGGCCAGATGCATGGCAAGCACCACCGCGCCCAAGACGACGAGCTCAATCGCGCCCAGCAGGAATCCGGCGCGGGCAAAAGAAAAAGGGATTGCAAACATCCCCACCCCGATAATCATGCCGGACAGCATCAAAACCGCTTCAAGAAATTTGACCATATGGCGTTGAGAAAGTGTCTGAAAAGCTTTCTTCGTCGCGAAATTGCGGCAGGAGAGGGGCTTTTCAGACACTTTCTGAGGCCGCGTCACTTTTCCTCAACCTTTTCTTTTTTGATGATGGCAATCACTTTTTCCACTAATTTCCTCGGGTCCGAATCGAATACGACTTTGCCCGTGCCGCGGTGGCCCTTGGCGAGGATGCCTTCGATTTCGTCCGCCATCCCGCCGGTCGAGGTCAGGACGCCGATCGGCTTGTCATCCTCGAACGCGATCGTAAATTCATTGAGCGTCCCGAGGCGGCCGCAGGTGATGAGCACCGCATCGGAACTGCGCGTCAGCAAAAGATTCCGCCCCGAATAGCCGAAGCCCGTGTACACGATCACATCGTGATAGTCGATCGGCAAGCGGTACTGCCTGACGTGCGCCGCTTCCGACGACGCGGGCGAGATACCGATCACAAAGCCGCCCGCATCTTTGGCTCCGATGGCCCCCCAATAGGGCGCTCCCGTGGTGGCGCCGGTCACCAGTACCCCGCCCTGCCGGACAATTTCGGCGCCGAGCAATTTGGTCTTCTCGAGCGTATCCGGCGCGCAGTGCCCGGTCTCGGCGGCTCCGGAAATGCAAATCTTATATTTTAAGTGCGTGTGCGGAGAGGATTTCATAATATGCGCCATTATATATCAAACGGCTGGTAAAGCGTAGGGGCGTCGGCCGGGATCCCGAGGCGGTCGCGGATCTCCTGCGTGAAGTGGAGCGACTGGTCCTCTTCGCCCTGGACCACGAATACCCGCTTGAGCGAGTCGCGGTTCCGGACGACGAATTCGTAGAGCTGCGGATTGTCGGCGTGCGCCGAAAATCCTCCGATATTCCTGATCTCGGCTTCAACCGATACCTCCTCTCCGGATATTTTCACCCGCTTTTCTCCCTCGACCAGGCGCCGGCCGAGCGACCCCGCGGCCTGAAATCCGACAATTAAAAGTATACTGTTGCGGTCCGGAAGATACCGGGGCAGATGGTGAAGGATGCGGCCGCCCTGCATCATGCCGGACCCGGCGATAATGATTTTCGGCTGCGGCACGCCGTTGATTGCTTTTGACTGCTCCGTTGTTTCGGTAAAGCGGAGTTTTTTGAAACGAAACAGATTGGGGTGCGCGCGGAAAAGAGCGTGAATCTCATCCCGATAGTATCCGGGGTAGCGCTCGTACGTCTCGGTGATGCGGGTCGCAAGCGGGGAATCCACAAACACCGGCATTTCCGGGATGCGCTTGAAGAGCAACATCTCATTCAGGAGATGGAGAATATCCTGCGTCCGTTCGGTCGCAAATGCGGGGATGAGAAGGGTCCCGCCGCGCGCCGCGGCGTCTTCAACCGCGCGCTCAAGCAGGGATACCCGCTCGGCAGGCGCCTCATGCGCCCGGTTGCCATAAGCCGACTCGATGACCAGATACTCAATGTCCCGGGGGGCCTCGGGCGAGGGCAGGAGTACCGAAGGCACATTGCCGAGGTCACCGCTAAAAAGCAGGTGTTTGTCTTCTGCCCAGCACTCCACCATCGCCGATCCCAAGATATGCCCCGCATCGCTGAGCCGGATCGCAAATCCCCCGACCTTCTTGACCGTGCGGTAGGGAAGATCGTGCCAGGCCTTCAGGGTCTGGGCGAGGTCGGCCGCGCTGTAAAGCTCCTGATGGTTGCGCTGGCTAAGTCGCAGCGCGTCCTCCAGTATCACCTGGGCCAGCTCCCGCGTGGGTGCGGTGGAATAAATAGGGCCAGTGAACCCCTCGCGTATCAGCCGCGGGAGGCGGCCGATGTGGTCGAGGTGCGCATGGGTTATCACGACCGCATCGAGCTCGGCGGGTACAAACCGGAACGGCTCGAAATTCAAATCCTCGCACTCGCGGGACCCCTGGAATAATCCGCAGTCAATGAGAATTTTCGTATCACCGCTCTCGAGAAGATAACAGGCGCCCGTCACCTCGCGCGCGCCGCCGTGGAAAGAAATTTTCATATCAATAACTTCGTTCATCCACTACCTTGCCTTCGGTGTCCCGCAGGGTCACCCGGTCGCGGATATTCCCGAAAAACTCCGTATCGCGCTGCATCCATACCAGCCAGCGCTTGGCATAAAAATCCGGCCGGTCGCGATTGTCGCGGACGCAACCGTCATAGGTATAATGCGCCTGGCCGAATGCCGCGCACGCGGAATCGGTAAATTGATCGGTCTTGAACATCCGACACCTCGGAGTGGCTTCCAGGCGCTGGACGCACCGGTCCGAAAGCTGCGAAAATCCGCGGGGCTCGATCTCCGGACACCGATGGCTCAGCGAAGGGGAGAACCGGGAAGCTTCATCAAAATACCCCGTACACAGATTCTCGCGGAAATTCATCTGCCGCTCCTGCTTGCCAAGCGAGATAACCGCCTGTTCTCCGGGGCGCAGGCGAATCGGGTCATTCGCCGCTGCGGAAGAGCCGGGAAGTTCATGTCCTTTGGGTACCGCAAACGAGCCCCCGCGGCTATTCTGAATCACAAATCCGGTTATGGAAATCGTCTCCGAGGTGCTTTTATTCGTCAGTGTGATTTGCTCGCTCTCGGCGGTTTTCGAGGTGCCGCGGAGCGATGTCACCACGATTTTCCCCGCCCAGGGAGACGTGGTGGCGGTGGCGGGCAAACCCGGTATCCCGCCGGTCAAGAGCTGATTTGCCACCGCGCGCGAGCGCGGGCCGAAATACCCCGCCGCCGGCACGATGTCGTAGGCGGTCTGGAACTGGCGCACCGCTTCACGCGTCACCCCGAAAAAACTGCCGGTGGACTGCGGATGGGTGAAGAAATTCCGCTCGCGCAAAAACTCCTGCAGCCGCACCACCTCCGGATCATTCCGCAATCCGAAATAAAGATCGCGCTCAAATGAGCCGTAGGCCAGTGCGGGAAAGAGAAAAAGAAATACCATTACCCACCTCTTCATGGAAAAAGTATATCACGGTCTGGGGCGTCCCCACGAGGATTCGAACCTCGATTTCAGCCTTCGGAGGGCTGCGCTCTATCCGTTGAGCTATGGGGACAAGATAAAAAGTTGTAACCGTAGCGTATCAGAGCCGCTGCGCTCATGCAACGATAAACCCGCCGGCCTGCAGTTCCCAGAGCTTTTTGTAGAGCCCCTCGGTGTTTTGCAGGAGCTCGGCGTGCGTGCCGATCTCGCGGATCTGCCCATCGCGGATCACCACGATCCGGTCCATCTTCATGATCGTCGAGAGCCGGTGCGCGATCACGATCGTGGTGCGCCCCTGCATCAGGCGCGCGAGCGCGTCCTGGATCAGCCCCTCGGAATGAGAATCCAGGCTCGACGTCGCTTCGTCGAGCACCAGAATCGGCGCATTTTTCAAAATGGCGCGGGCAATGGCGACCCGCTGGCGCTCGCCGCCGGAGAGCTTGATCCCCCGCTCGCCGACATAGGTCGCGTACCCCTGCGGCAGGCGCTCGATGAATTCGTCGCAGTGGGCATCCCGGGCGGCCCGTAGCACCTCCGCCTCCGACGCACCCCTCCTCCCGTAGCGGATGTTTTCCAGAATTGTCCGGTGAAAGAGGATCGGATCCTGCGGCACGAGCGAGACCGCGCGGCGGAGCGAATCCTGCGATACGTCCGCGATGTTCTGCCCATCTATCAGAATCGAGCCCGACTGCAAATCGAAAAATCGGAAGATGAGTGCCACCAGCGTGGTCTTGCCCGCACCCGACGGCCCGACCAGCGCCACTTTCTCCCCGGGCCGGATCACGAGATTGAAATCACGGATGACCTCGCGGGTTTTGGTATAGGTGAACGAGACGCGCTCAAACGCGACTTCGCCCTTCCCGACCGCAAGCTCGCCCGCCGCCGGCTTGTCGCGGACGTCATGCGGCGTGGTGAGAAACTCCGTCATCTCCTCCGCGTCGGCGAGACGCCGATAGATATCGCGGATCACCCGCCAGAAATCCCACAGCCGCCGGAACATCTGGATCAGATAGCTCTGGATCATGGCAAAATCGCCGATGGTAAGGAGACCCTCTGCCCAAAACCGCACCGCGAAATAAAGCACCAGAAATTCGAGCGTCATCATGAGTGCGGCCTGCACCGCGTCGATGACCGAGCTCAAGCGGAACGTGAAGCGCCGGATGAGGAACTGCTTTTCGAGGAGACGCCGAAACCATACCAGCTCGTCGCGGAATGCGGTGAATATTTTGATATTCACGTTGTTCGTGATCGTATCCGCGAGCTGCCCCGTCACCTCGGTATCCGCGGCCGCGGCCTGGGCGTCGTACTTCGCTTTATACGTCGCAAACACGTAATTGAGCGTGAAAAACGCCAGCACCCAGACGCCAAGGAGCGCCCCCAAGAGACGGTTCCAATACAAAAGCACCGCGAGAATCCCGATGACCCGCAGGATCATGGGGAAGAGGTCCCAATAAAACTTGTCGGCCAGGTCTTCGAACGAATCCACGAAGCGGTTGACCCTCCGGACGATCGAGCCGACGAACCGATTGATGAAAAATCCGTAGGCGTGGTGCTGGAGGTAGCCAAAGGCGGTCTCGGAAAGGTCGGCCATCACCGCCGGCTGGAAATGCGTATTGAGGAACCGCGCGATCCGGTGAAAAAGCCATACCGTGCCCCAGAGGCCGAAGATCAGAAAGATGATCCGCGTAAGCTCGGCCACGTGCGCCGCGCGCGGCTCGCCCGCGCGGGTCAAACCGTCGAAAAGCTCTTTATAATAGAACGGCACGATGACCTCGATCGCGGTTGCGATCGCGAGCGACACCACCATGACCAAAAGCCGGAGGCGGTAGCGCCACGCATGGTTCCAGTAAATCTTGTAGGTCTGTTTGGTAACGGCCCTCATAACACACACACACACACACACACACACAATAACCGCCCGGTATGGCACCGGACGGTTATAATATATCACTTTCCCGACCGACCCAACTATAACCGGCCGCCAGTTACCGTTCAACTGGGGACGAAGTTGAGGGTGTTATTATTATACATCACATGAGTAATCGCGTCAAGTATGCCGGTCCGCCACCACCGTCGCCCCGAATGAGTAGGGCTTGATCACCGGAGTGAAATTGTAGCCCTTGATCATGCCCACCACGCTGTCGATAAGCTCTTTGGTCTGGCCGTTGATGCCGATATCCACGTGCACCTCGTTGCCGTCCCAGAAAAAATCATCCCCGAGCGCGCCTTTGAGCCGCTCCCGCATCTCCTGTGCGAGCGTGATCGAGCGGATAGCCTCTGCCCAGATGCGGTCGCGCATCGTAGGGAAGTTCCGCGCCTCGGATTTGGTCCAGAAATGGACAGCTCCGTTCCCCACCCGCCAGACGGTCACGGCCGTCACGAGCGACGCGGGGTCGGCGGCTTGGGAATCGCTGCCGATGATGATTTTGTAGAATCGCTCGGGCTGGCATCGGACGAACCGCACGATTTCTTCCACCACTCTTTCGAGCGGCAATTTCCCGTGAGCGAGGGTTGAAAATACTATTTCTTCTTCTTTCATCACCAAATGCCGATTAGGATGCGAAAAGCACGGGCTGCACGTCCTGCGGTATCGTATAAGGCTCATCCGTCAGTTCCGCCCGGAAAATGCGGTTCAGCCGGAACATCCGGACATCGCGGCGTAGATGACAATATGCCTCGATCTCGCCGCTTGGCTTGATATTGCGCACTTCTATCACTCGGGTCTTGCGGAATCCCTTGCCGTCCTGGTCTTGCGAAGAGATATATTCGATCGTGAGCTTCTTGCGCTCCTCCAGCGCCCGCGCCACCGTCGCCGCCACCGGTTCGATCAACGGAGCATTCCAGGCAACCGGAATCGAATGGGTTTTATGGTCAATATACGATTCAAAAAGGACATGGCCGTTCTGCTTGCCGTATTCGTAGAGATCGCGCGTCAGCCGCACGTCGTCGAGACAGTACTTTTTCACTTCCTCCACCCTTCCCTCTTTGAACCACTCCAGCGCCTCCAGTCCGTGCCCCGACTTCCCCTCGTGCAGAGTCGCTTTTGCCACGCCGTCCAGCCCCACCCGATGCCCGAGAAAATTGCATGCATCTTCAAAAATATCCGTCAGCGCCAGGTGCCGAAATGCGGCAGAGCCCAAATACGGCTCCAGCACCGGAATATCAAACTGTTTGATGTTGAAACCCACGAGGCGCTCCGCGCCCGCCAGCGCTTCGCCCAAACGCGCCAATTCGTGCTCTTCCAGCGCATAAAATAAATCAGCGGCGTATGAGTATACGCCCACCACCGCCACTCCCAATTGTTTCAGATTTTCTTTTCCTCCGACGTCGGCAAATGACTTCTTCGTCTCGACGTCGAATACCAGCGTATCGCGCATGCGGCAATACTATCTTAAAACCGAAAAGAAATCAAATCGCGGCTCAACGGGCACTCTTCACATACCGGTCGAAAAACTGGAGCGCGCGGTCGGCGGCCAGCTGCCACGCCTCGCCGAATTCGTGGCCTTCGCCCGGATAAGTGAAAAGCTCCGCTTTCTTGTCGAGCCGGGTCAAGGTTTCAAACATCTTCTGGGAAAAATAGATCGGCACGTCGGCGTCAGCGGCTCCGTGATGCAGCTGCACCGGCGCCTGCACGCGTGTAAAATGCGCGATCGGCGACATCCGCCGATACGCTTCGCTTCCCGCATCGCCGTATGTTTCGTGCAGCCACCCTTTCTCCGCTTCGGTCAGCTCGTAAAAATTGTCCTCCACGTCGGCACTGATCGGCGCAAACAGCACATATGCCCGGACATCGGAAGACAGCACTGCGGCGCGCGCCGCAATCCCGCCCCCCCTCGCGTGCCCCCACATACCGAGGCGCCCGACATCCACGAGCGGCTGATCCTGACGCTTCAGCGCATCGATGAGGGCGAGCACGGCCCGCGTGTAGCCGACGTAAAAATCATGGCGCGCCGCGGGGTTGGGGCTGGAGCCGGCGTGTCCCCGGTAGTCGGGGTGGATCGTGACGTAGCCGCGGCGCGCAAAAAAGTCCTGCTCCCTGCGAGAGCCGCGGCCGGGGGTATAGATCTCGGGGCTGATAAGACCGTGGTTTAAAATCAGCGCCGGAAACCCGCTTTCAGGAACCGGACCGAACGGCACGTTCATCACGCCGGAAAGCATCAGGCCGTCTGATTCATAGGTGAAGAGAAATTTCTGATAGGCGGCGGCGGTCTCCAGCACCTTGCGCACGGTAAACTCGCCGCCGCGCGGCGGATTTTTGCGGAGGGCTTCGATAAAATATTCCTCGCCCGGAACGGCTGCGGCATTTTCTTCCGGGGCATCCCCCGGTCTTGCTCCTTCCTCGCCGATGAGGATGCGGTCGCCGATGCGGATGCCGAATCGCTCGGCAAACCCCGCGCGGGTTTCCAGCACCATCTCGGCCGCGGCGTCAGGCCGATACACCGGGAGTGCCCCGATCGGGGTATCGCGAGACGGAGCCGATACCCCCTCTTCCATATCAATGATCATGTCCCCTTTGATCCAGAAAATGTCGATGGGGAATTTCATCTCCTTCATCCAGATGCCGTAGCGATCCGGCCGGTCGAAGAGAAACAGCATCCCCGCGTTCTCTCCCAGCGCCTCCCGGCCTGAGAGGCCGCGCATGCGGGCGCGGGGGTCGGAGGCAAGCTCCGCCACGAGAGAAGCGCCGTTGATCCGCACGGTAACAAAATCCGTGCGCATGATCGGAAACGCAAAAAGCGCTCCGACGGCAAGCCCTGCGAGCGCTATCAAAACCAAAATGAGCGAACGAAGCGACTTCATATCTCCCCACTCCTCATCGATATTCTATGAATAAATAATTTCACTCACTTTTGGACTTTATTATACTGCTGCCGGATTCTCTCAACAAGCTCTGCGACTTGTTTTCCGGCCTCCGGCGCATCCGAAAAATCCCGCCGGAGGCGGGCTTTCTCGCGGCGGAGAAACTTCCTTGCTGAATACGGCAATCTTGGGTGCGGCATGCAAGTGAAGCTATCAGAAAAAACCACCGGGGTCAATCATCTTCTCAGGAGAGCTGGAGCTTGAAGCTACTCCGTAATTCCGCCGTCGCCCTTTCGCTTGGCAAGCGCTTCATCGAGGCGCGCAATTATATCGTCAATCGGGAACCCGTGGGTCTCAAAGTCGCCGATCGTCCGCGCGGAGTGGAGCCCCCGCTCGTTGGCCGGATGCTCGCCCCGCTCGTGAAAATCAGACCCGCCGGTACGCAAGATCTTATATTTCTCGGCAAGACCGTGGAGAAATTCCGCATCATCCCCGGTATGCGAAGGGTTGAACGCCTCCACGCCCGCAAGACCCCACCCCAGGAGTTGGCGCAAAAACATCTCTAGCCCCTCGGGATCGTTCTGAAAATGGATGGCGGGATGCGACCAGACCGCAATTCCCCCCGCCTGCCCGATCAACGCGATCGCCTCCCGCGCGCCGACGTGCGCGCGAGGCACGTAATTCGGACTCTCGTTGGAAAGAAACGCCTCGATAAAATCGTGGACGCTGGCAGCCCCGTCCAGCTTCTCCTTATTTTCCGGGCGCCCAAGGATGGCGCGGGCAATATGCGGCCGCGCCACAAGCCCTCCGGTCGCTTGGCGCTCGACATCTTCCCACGAGACGGCAAAACCGGACCGCTCCAGATTCCGTACCATCGCTTTGGCTCCCTCGATCCGGGACAGCCTAAATTCCTCCAAGGCCGCGAGCAGAGCCGGGTGCGTATAATCCACGCCGTAACTTAAAATATGAGCACCCCGCTCTTCTACTGAAAGCTCAATGCCGGGAATCACGCGTATACCCTCTGCTCTTCCGGCACCGAGCGCTTCAGGAACGCCCGCAACGGTATCGTGATCCGTAAGCGCGATCACCCCAACGCCCTGCTCTTTTGCCATGGACACTATCTCCCGAGGCGCATGCTTCCCGTCGGATGCGGCGGATTGGATTTGGAGGTCAAATGTATTCATCAGATATTAAAGACAAGCACCGCTTCAAAGAGTCCCGTGTCGGGATTCTTTTTAATATCCACGTCGTGATACGATACCCCCCGGATGCTGCGCTCTAGCTCCTCGACCGCCGTGCCCGCGAGCTCCCCTTCCAGAAAATTCTCTCCGAATGTACGGAATGTCGCCTGGGTGAAAATCGTATTACGGATGTCCGTCTGTGCCACCGCCTCCGAAAGAAATTCGACGAGGAGAGAATTGATGTCGACCGCTTTGATCGCAATCGGCTGCATCACCTTGGCGCTCCCGCCCGCTTTCGCGGCGTCCGGCTTCAGATACAACGCAACGCCACGGAGGGCGGCACGGAACACCTCCCGCAGAGTTTCGCCCTGCACGCGGAGGCGCAAATCGCCCGTGTCCGGGAGAATTTCAAATTCGGGGCGGTCTTTCATGACTTTTTTGAGGCCCGTGAAGTACGCGGCGCGCGGCGGCGCAGATCTTTCAGCGCCTCTCGCACGACTTGGCGGTCGTCCCACGGAATTTTTTCTCCGTCGGGACCCATGAGCCACGGCTCGGCACCCTTCCCGGTAATCACTACGATATCGCCGGGGGACGCGAGACGCAATGCCGCGCGGATTGCTTCGCCCCGATCCATAATCTTTTGGGCT
>CAYIEG010000004.1:10511-14896 GCA_964362375.1 uncultured Candidatus Saccharibacteria bacterium | reverse complement strand
CAAAAAACTGCCCTGCAATTCCACTCGCAGGGTAACGCATTAGACAAATTTTGTCCACTCACTCGGCGCTGCAAATGCCTCCGCTTCCTCCGAAGCAGCCCGCCTTATTCGAAACCGTACGTCCTTTTCAATTCTGCAATTCCCTCCTCGAACGAGATGCGGGGCCGCCATCCCAAGAGATCCCGGGCCCGCGAATTGTCGGCCAGCGTCTCGCGCACCTCTCCCTGGCGCGGAGCGGCGAATTCCCACCGGCCCCCGATCATATCCGCTACTTCGCGCACGCTGTAATTCTTGCCGGTACCCACGTTGATAATTTCTCCCGCTCCGACTTTGTCGGACGTCATGGCGAGAAGGTTGGCCGCGGCTACGTCCGAGACATGGGTAAAATCGCGCCGCTGAGTGCCGTCGGGCACAACACTCATCGGCTCGCCGCTGGCGCGCTGTTCCAAAAAGATACCGATCACCGTTGCATAAGGACCGTCCTTGGCCGTGGTCTGGCGCGGTCCGTAGACATTGAAATAGCGGAGCGACACGGTTTTCAATCCGTAAAAACGCGAGGCCATGATGCAGTATTGCTCCCCCACGCGCTTCTGAATGGCATAGGGAATCACGGGTTCGGGCGGCATATCTTCGGAAAGCGGCATCGGGTGGCTCGCGCCGTATGCGGAGGAAGAAGCCGAATAAACCACGCGCGCGACACCCGCATCGCGCGCAGCAAGAAGCACGTTGAGCGTGCCGGTCACATTAATATCATTGGTAAGCCGCGGCTGGGTGATGGAATACTGCATCCGCGGCTGCGCCGCTGTATGGAAAATGCCCGCTGCTCCCCGGAATATGGGGCCGAGCGCGTCAAAATCGCGTATATCCGTCTCGTGGAGTATTGCTTTCGGATTCAGCCGCTCGCGCTTCCCCGTCAGAAAATTATCCACCACATGCACCTCGTCCCCGCGCATGATCAACGCGTCAACGATATGGGACCCGATGAATCCGGCTCCGCCGGTCACTATGTATTTCATAGGCGAATAGTGAGATGGGTTCATATCAGGAATTACGGGGCGGCAGTACCACCTCTTTTTCTTTTGCCGCTGGCCCCGATTCAAGATTCCTGCTCCCCACTTCCAGCTTCTTCTTGATCCACTCCGCGTCATGCACGCTGACCTCATCCCACGTGAGCCCCTGCGAAGCAAGCAGATCCTCGTTAAACTTCCTGTCGCTCTGCAGGAGTGCCACCGCCTCCGTCAGGCCTTTTTCTTTGAGGTGGGCGATCAGAGCGTCGGTATCTTTCGGAAAACAGTAGCCGCCGAAGCCGCGGTAGCCGCCGTGGGTCACGTCCAGATGCGAATCACCAATCCGGTAATCAGCCGCCATGCCGAGGCGCACGTTTTCATATTCCGCGCCATGCAAAATCGCCAGATCCGCGAGCACATTGGCAAAATTCACCTTTCTCGCGAAGTAGACGTTGCCTCCGTATTTGATGATTTCGGCCTCGGTCGCGGTGATTTTGACCGGCCGATACGTACCGATCCCCCACGGCGACATAAAAGGCGCTTTGGGAAGCAGCGAGAGCACGAGGTGCGCCGCATCGACGCTTGCAGAAGTAAATCCTACGATCTGGCGATCCGGTTTCGTAAAATCTTCCCAGGCCCTCCGCTCGGTCAGAAACTCCGGATTGAATAGAATTTTAAGCGCCGGATATTTTTTCTGGAAATACTCGGTTGTACCCGGAGGTACGGTAGATTTAAGTACCGCAACCTTTCCCGGAGCGATCCTGGCAAACGCGTCTTCCACCGCAGCGAGCCCCGCCGAACCGTCCGCCATGCGGGGGGTGGGCACCGCGATAAAAATCACGTCCGCCCGATTGACGTCGTCGTGATACTCTTTGGCCGGATCCCTGTCATACAAAAAAAGATCCAGGCCGCGCACATACCCCCGGTATTCTTCAAAATACCGCTTGAGCGATGTGCCTACCATTCCTATGGCAATGACACCTACGGGCGCTTTATGCATAAAATGCGACAGATGAAGTTTCCCTCTCGCAACTCCGCTTCAAAGGGAAATTACAAAAGGGACAACCGCATAGTAAAACTAAAATAACCTTCCGCCGGTTTCAGCGTATCCCTTCCAAAAACTGTCGTGCCTCGGCCTTGAATTTGGGGTCAAGGCGGGCCGCCTCCTCCGCCTCCGCCCGCGCCTCGGCAAATCTCCCCTCCTGCTTCAGCAGTGCGGCATACGTCGCATGGTACTGCGGGCTGGACGACTCCTTATCGACCAGCACCGCATACACGTCGCGCGCCCCCGCGAAGTCTTCCGCCTGCTGATACGCGCGCGCGATGCCGAATATCTCTCCCTCGTCAAAATCATACAGGGTGTGCGCCTGTTTTAATTCCTGGACGATATCCGCGCGCCCGGTCAATGCGGCGAGCAGCCACAAATTGGCTGCGGCACCCCTAAACCTCTTTTCCAGGCGCCACGCGTGCGCGAGTATTTCGACCGCTTCTGCGATCCGATTCTGGGATAACAAAAATTGGGCCCGTTCGAAATACGCCGGCTGCTTGGTCGGGCTTAGGCGAATCGCTTCACTTGTCACCGCATCGGCTTCGGCGACATACGCGGGGTCCAGAGTCAGTACGCCGGCGAGAATCGTGGACCGGAAGAGCAGGTGCTTCACGTCCGGCGCGGAATGCCCGCTTTCCTTGCGGAGCTCGCCGAGCGCGAATTCAACGAACTTTTTGCGCTCTTCCGGCGCGCCCTCTGCCTGGGATGCAACACTGCGGCCAAGATTCCCCAGTTGCTCGCGCACCTCCGTATTTCCGAATGAATTATAGGAAAGCGCTTGGTTGAACGCCGCAGTTACCGCCTCCCCGCTGCCCTGGCTCCGAACCAGCTGCAGCGCCTGGATGAGGGCCTTTGACTCTTGGATCGGCTTTACATGCGCCCACCAGCCCCAGATGCCGACCACCGCCAGCATCGCCGCCGCACCCGCCACCCCGTATGGAATCAATCGCCCATTCCCCGCCGCTATCCTGGGTTCACTTTTTTCCGATGCGGCCGAGCTTACATACTGGCTGTAACCGAGAAACGCGAAAAAGAGCAGATACGAATTCAGATTGTCGAATACGAAAAGTTTCTGAAAGAAATCCGTGGCAAAGAGACCCAACAGCGCCATCCCTTCAAAAAAGACATTTTTCTCCCTTCGCATCGCGCGCACCAACTGCCAGATCGCGACGCCCAGCACCCCCAGATACCCCAAAAGACCCGGCACTCCCGCATGCACCGCCCAATCCAGAAACACGTTGTGCGAGCGGTCAAACCACGGCTCCGCGCCATACAGCCCCGGATCGTAATACTTCTGGAAGACGAGATAATAATTCTCCTGCCCCCAGCCCAGGATCGGCCGGTCGGCCACTCCGCGAAGCGACATCTTCCAGATGAGAAACCGGTCCTGGATCGTCCCTTCGCGGATTGAATAATTGGTGAGGCGCTTCAATGCCTGGCTCGACTGGACGAACTCGGTCTGCCGGATGCTCCAGAAAAGCAGCGGAAAAGCGATGGATGCGGCGAGCAGCCCCGCCGCGATTTTGCGGCCCGCGGACCAGCCCGTCGGAACGGGTGCGGCGATCCGGTTCCAGAAAAAAACGGCCGCGGCGAGAAACGGCGGTATTGCGAGCGCCAAAGCCAGCATCACGCCTCTCGTCGCGGTAAAGTAGATCATGACCAGTTCAAAAATGAGGAAGGCGCCATAGAGTGCCGACTGCCACCACCGATGCCAGAAACGGCGTATCAGGATGCCGAGCATCCACACGTGGAAAAGGAGGTAGGCCGCAAAATAGGTCGGATTGCCGATGGTGGAATCCACCCGGAAGCCGCCCTGCAGCGAAACGCGATACCCGAGCCGCTGCAGCAATCCGTAGTATGAAGCGATCAAGCTCGCGGCAAGCGATACGTGGAAAAATACCAGCCAGTCGCGCCGCGTCCGAAAGACGCTCGTCAGCATCACGAAATAAAGATACAGATGTCCCAGCATCATGAAGCCCTCCATCCGCTCATAATTGGAGAAGAACGCGCGGTAGGGATTGGGCGACAGGAGGTCGGCCAGAAAGACGATGCCGACAAAGGCGGTCGCGATTTTAAAAAGCGGGGTCAGCTTGGGACGATATTCGGGCCGGGAAATTACCAACCCCACCCAGAGCGCAAATATGATTTCGGTGATGATCCGAAACGTAAAATTCTTCCCGGTAATAAACGGGAAGAGCATGGAGCCCGATATATAAAGCGGCAGAAACGGCAGGACCCAAAGTCCGATCTTCACCGCCCACAGCATGACTTTCTCGAATTGCGACATACGCACCTATGCTACTATGCGCCGCTTGGCGAGTCAACGAAAT
>CAYIEG010000004.1:0-10411 GCA_964362375.1 uncultured Candidatus Saccharibacteria bacterium | reverse complement strand
GTACCCATTCTTTCCATTCCCGTGTCCGTTTGTAGTGATATCCGTCCTGCCTAGTTCCCCCTCTACAACAACCGGTTCCTCACCGAGGAGCAGGGCGCCTGCCAACCGCAGGCATTCGTTCACGAGGCCGATGAAATAGCCCTGGGAGTCCATCTCTTCGAGGAATCGCCCAAACAAATCCTCGTCTTGATAGAATTCAGCCGCATCCTGTATAATCTGTCCGCGCAGCTCTTCCTTGCGCAGTCCATTCGGATGCGATTCAAGAAATTCGAAGCCGCCTTGTACGAGCCACACGTAGTGTTCGAGCGCTTCAAGCTCGAGGAACATCGGATCGTACGCGCTCATCTGGCGGATCACGAAAGAAATCGTATCCGCTCGCCACTCTCCGCTTGGGGTCCGCAACACGTGCGGAAAATGACATCCATTCTCGCTGCACTGCCGATATAGAGTCTGGTTTGGCATTTCAACCCTCCTCCAGTGAACATTCGCCTTGCTGAACCAAAACGATGATGCCAAGGAACCACTTTCGCGATAGCATACTTCCCTCTATGCCTCCCGTCAAACTGATCCTGCTGTGATCGGATCGTATTTCTTGAGCGGTTGACGGATTGTTTTTCCCAAAACCTTTTCATAATCTTCTGACGGGAACCCGCCGATGAGTTGCTGGGGACGCATGGCGTAGACGTCTTGGGCTGAAAGCACCGCACCTGCCGGAAGATCGCGCGAGGCGACGAGCGACTTGCGGAAGAGGCCGCGAAAAGGGATTTCGCCTTCCTGCAGGAATTTTTCTTCCTTGCCCATGTATTTTTGCATCATGGCATCGGACAGAACCGCCTGTTGTTTCTCAACACTCCCCTCCACGCTGCGAATCTCATCACTCATTTTTTTGAATTCGTCCGGCGTCATGGAGACCTTATGATCCGGGCCCCATAGACCGCGGTCGGTCGTAAAGTGCTGCTCCACCACCCGCGCTCCGAGCGCCACCGCCGCTACCGCGGGCTCGACCCACGGCGAATTCTGCGAGAAACCAATTGTTACTCCGGGGTAACGCTTCTGGAAGAATTTTATAGTGAGGAGGTTGGAATCCTCCGGCGGATAGGGATAACGCGAGATAGCGTGCATTAAAATAAACTCTGCGTTTTTGCGCCGTAGAAAATCAAGACACATATCAACGTCTTCAAGCGTTGACATGCCGGTCGGTATCATAATCGGCTTCCCCGTGGCCGCCTCAAATTCCAACATCGGAAAATCCAGAATATCCGATGACGCCGCTTTCCAAAATGGCACCCCTGCCTTTTCAAGCTTGATTGCGGCGCCGCGCGACATGGGGGTGGAGAAAAAAATAACGCCGATCTCGTCGCAGTATGCCTTCAACGGCATCCAAAATTCTTCCAGCGGCGTTGCCTCGGTATTGCGCCTGACCCATTGATACCGGCTCTTGCCTTTGAAATGGGGCGAATGAAAATCAATATTCAAGACCTCATCCTCGACGGTATGAGTTTGAAACTTCACCGCGTCCGCTCCGGCCTCTTTTGCCGACCGCGCCAACTCCTTCGCATTTTGCAGATACTCCGAAACCGGCCGCTCCTCCTCGGTCTGAATAAAATTCTTTCCGATCTCGGCTACGATAAAAACGCCCCGCCCGAACCGCTCGTCGAAAGTCATAACTTTTTTGCCCAACGCCGCTCGAACTCCGCTTCCGCCCGCGTCCAATCCTCCGGATCGTCAATGTTGATGCTGTCTTCCTCCTTCATCACGTAGGCGACTGAGCGTTGGCCATAAAAACCCGGGTCCTCCGGCCGGAACAGGAGTGCGGTCCTGAAAATGTAGACCGCGCCGTTGTTCGCATAGGCCGGGGGGAGGTCCTGGCGGCGCGGAATACGCCGTACCAACGACTCTCCGGATACGAACAGCGACGCGAGATCGCCGCCGCCGATACGTACCGCCCACAAGGGATGATGGTGTCCGGGAATTGGAGAAACGCTCACGACCGAATCCGCGCCCCTGCTCCGCAGCATGGCATACGCTTCCCGGATATGTTCGGGCCGGCGCAACGGCGCGGTCGGCTGCAGGATTGCAGCGTAGTCCGGCTCGTACTTTTGATGCTCGCGCAGCCACGCAACCGCGTGCTGAATCACCGGCAGATGCGGAGTCGTATCCTGCGCCAATTCGGCCGGCCGCATAAACGGAATTTCTACCCCGTATTCGCGCGCGACTGCGGCGATCTTTTCATCGTCAGTTGAGAGGATAAGGCGATCAAAAACGCCCGACTGCTGGGCGGCCTCAACCGTCCAAACGATCAAGGGCTTGCCGCAGAGTTCCTTGATATTTTTTCCTGGAATGTCTTTGGACCCTCCGCGGGCGGTGATGATCCCTAAAATCTTTTGATCCGGTTTTTCCATAGAATGAGGTCATCTTTGCGCCCGCACCATAAAATAAAGCGACAGATCCCGGCCGTAGCCGTTGTCAAACCGGTCAAGCCAGAATGAGAGCGGCTCCGCGACGCGCGCGTGCAGAAAATCCAAGAGCCGCTCGAGCGGCTTGGGCAGATTGAGCTCCCGCTGGAAAAAATAAAGATATGCCACCAGCGTCACGATCCCGCCGTTGGTGTGCGTGAGGGTCACCTTCGAAAATCCGGCCTTGCGGAAGAGGTGCTCGAGCGCGTATTCGGTGTAGCGGAAATAGTCGTGGGGCTTCTGATGCTGGCGGCGCACCAAAGGGGCTATCACAAACGCTTCTCCGCCCGGCTTGAGCACCCGGTGAAATTCCCGCACCACGGCCTCCGGCTCCGAAATATGCTCCATGATGACCTTGGTCGTCACCACGAGATCAAAATGGCCGTCGCCGTACGGAAGCGCGTGCTTCTCCAGCAGAGGGCTGCCGTCAACGCGAAACGCATCCTCCCAGAAATCTACCGCCTCGTACTCGCATTCGTTGAAAAACCGCTCGCGATACACTTCCTCGCGGTTCCCGGAAAAATCCGGGGACGAATAGATGTTGAGCACGCGCGCGCCGGGCCGCGCGAGTTGATGCGCCTGATACATAAAATCGAAAATGCCGCGAAACACCGGATTTGCTTTCCGCGCCTTTGGGACGCGGGTAAAGAATTCGTGCTCAAGCGCTGCGCGATCGGTCCCCTTCATATATCTTTATTATACCGCCGCTTCGGCTTGTTCGTAAAATCGCTTTTGCGCGGTGAGGGGTGCGGTCTCCAGAATCTCCGCAATCCGGCTGGAAGTATTCGGCTTGTAATAAATATCCGAGCGGGGGTAGGGGCCATGCGCCAGCTGCATTTTTATCCCGTCTGCAATCCCCCTCTTGTCATATGGAACCTCCAGCACGTTGGGCCCTCGCAGGCGGTTGGCTTGCCTCGTGCCGATCGTAACCGCCGGCACGCCCAAGAACGAGCACTCCTTGATACCGGCCGATGAATTTCCGACCAAGCATCCGGCGCGCTTGAGGAGCGCGATAAAATCCTCCGGCAAGAGATCGGTGACGAATTTAATCCGATTATTTTTGATTCTGCCCAATTCCCGCCAGACCCGGATGGCTTTGGCCATTTCGTTCGTTCCCGCGTCGCTGTTCGGCCAAAACCATACCGCCTGCACCCCGAGTCCGTCCACCGCTTCAAGCAGCGTCTCCATATGCTCTCGATTGTTCCGCTCGGTGGTGACCGGATGCTGGATAACCACGATGAACGGCTTTCGAAAATCAATGTCGTGTCCGGTACCGATCCGGCGCACGAGTCGCTCGTCGAGTTTCTTGCGTACGGATGCGGCAAATTCGATATCCGGGGAACCGACATCAAATACCATCTCCGGATTTTCACCCATTTGTATGACCCGCCGGCGCGCGGCTTCATTGGTCACAAAATGGATATGCGCGAGTTTCGTAATCGCATGCCGCACGCTCTCATCAATCGTTCCCGACACGTCTCCCCCCTCGATATGGGCAATGGTTTTATTCAGATACGCCGCCGTCATCGCAACCGCCAGCTGTTCGAAACGATCGGCTCTCACAAGCACGATATCCGGATTCAAACGCTGAATGGTATTGGCAAATTCAAGCGCAGTGAGACCCGCGCTCTTGGCCATGCCCACGTGGTTCCCTCCGTCAATGACGTTATACAGGAAGTCGCGCACCTCAAAACCGTCCCGGGCAATCGCGGGAACAAATTGATCCGCGTATTTCTCCACCAGCACCGATCCTCCCAGAACCAACTGCAATTCGAGGCGCGGATGCTTTTTCAACAAATCGAGCAGCAGCTTCTGGCGGGCATAGTGAATCTTATTGGTGATTGGGAATAGGATTTTTCGTTTCCGCATGGATCTCAAGCAATTCCTTAATGTAACACTATGTAACACTCCGGAATATACGCGTCAGGCGCCGTCATTCCAAATCCGCCAGCTGAACCTGCTCGTCCGCGGGTATATCCCGGGCGGCTTTTCGCCCCACGACCCGATCCGCCATCTCCGGTTCAAGTCCTCCTTTGGCCGGACGCTTGAAGGCGATCATAGATTCTTCGAGTACCGTACCGGCCGCAATGCGACCCCGCGCCACAATGCTCTGCCCGGCCCAGTCGCGGCTTTTGCGGAGGAACGCCATGCGCTCCGCTTCGGGTATATCGCGCATCGCTTTTTCGATATCGCGGATTTCCTGCACGAGCGACTTGAATTCATCGGGCAGGAGGGCGCCAGGATTGTCGAGCGAGCGCGGATCGCTTTTGTCGAATGTGAGGTGCTTTTCGACCGCCACCGCGCCCTGCGCCACGGCCGCAAGCGCTACATGCCTGCCGGCGCTGTGGTCCGAAATCCCGACCGGAACGCCGAGCAATTCGCGCAGCCGCGCCATGCGCGGCAAGCCGATCATCTCATACGGCATCGGATAAGCCGTGACGCAGTGCAGCGCCACGATTTCTTTTGTCCCGGCATCCTGCAGGGTCTTTATCGCGCGCACTACCTCCGCATCCGACTGCAGGCCGAATGAGATGATCACCGGCTTGCCGCGCTTCCCCGCTTTTCTCAGAAAATCAAAATTGTGCGACTCTCCGGAACCGATCTTAAAGACCGGCACGTTCAATTCCTTATCGAGCACGTCCAGCCCCCACTCGTCATGCGGCGACGCAAACCACGCGATTCCTTTCTCCGCCGCATACGATTGCAGCTCCCGCAGCTGGTCCGCGGAAAATTCTTTATACTTCACCCTCTCGAACCAGTCATACCCAAGCTCCGGCTCGAGCCGCTTGGCCACCGGACGGCTAATCAGGTCCTCGGTCTTCCATGCCTGGAACTTCATGATATCCGCGCCGGCTTCCGCCGCCGCGTCAATCTGCTTTTTGGCCAGCGCGATATCGCCGTAATTCGTCAGCCCGCCCTCGCAGATGACAAACACCGGGTGTCCGGTCCCGATTATTTTTCCATCGATAGTAATTGTTTCCATAGGCATTATGATTGGCGCCACTTTATCTTGGGGTGGATGATCGCGGGATCAATGTGGTCGCGGGCGGCAATGATCTTTTTGAGCATCCGGGTAATGACCTCCTGCGTCAGAGGATGGGGCGTGAGGCCAAGCGAAAAAAGCGATGTATTTTTGGGGTTGTAATAATGCGCTTCTTTTTCGACGCGGGGATTGGGGATATTCTCGATCTTTACCGAGAGACCAAGGGAAGCCCCTGCCTCGCTTACTTTTTTGGCAAGATCCAGTATCGAAAAGGTCTCGGTGAATTGGTTGAAAACCCGGTACTCCCCGGCTTTGGCTGGATTCAAAACCGCCAGTTCGACGCATTGCAGCGTATCGCGGATATTCAGGAATCCGCGGGTCTGCCCGCCCGCGCCGTATACCGTGAGCGGGATGCCCCCAACCGCCTGCGCGGCAAAGCGGTTGAGCGCGGTGCCGAATACCTCATCGTAATGGAAGCTCGTCAAAAATTCGGGGTTCATCTCGGTCTCATCGGTTTCAATGCCATATACCACTCCCTGATTCAGGTCGGTAGCGCGCAATCCCCACACCCGGCATGCGAATTCAATATTGTGACTGTCGTGCACTTTGCTCAAGTGATAAAACGATCCCGCCTGCTTGGGATAGAGCACCCGGTCGCGGCGGCCGTTGTGCTCGATCTCGATCCACCCCTCCTCGATATCGATATTGGGCGTGCCGTACTCCCCCATGGTGCCGAGCTTCACCAGATGCGCCTCGGGGGCATAGCGCTTCATCGCGAAAAGCGCGTTGAGCGTGCCCGTCATGTTGTTGATCTGGGTGGAGATCGCGGCCGTGCGGCTATACATCGAATAGGGCGCGGAGGGCTGCTCGGCATAATGCACCACCGCATCCGGGCGGAATGTCTCAAACAGCGTGTATACAAAGCGCGGATTCTGCGCGATATCTCCTATGAAAAGCGTTATCGGGTTGCCCGGATTTTTTTCATTCCACACTCGCACGCGCCGCTGCAGGGGCGGCACGGCAAAAAGCGGAGCGACTCCCATCTCCGCTTCCCAAAATCGCTTTGACAAATTGTCTACGACGGCGACCGCATACCCCTTTCGGGCAAAATACATCGCAGTCGGCCAACCCAGATACCCGTCGCCGCCGAGGATCAGAATTCTCATAACACCGTCATGCGCTCGATCTCTCTCGTGACCTATCGAAGTGAGACTTCAATATTGAAGTCTCACTTCGATAGATTTCGCTTTTACATCGTGTGTAATCCGCACTCCTGCCCCGCGTGTTCGGTCCCGGCAAATCGCCCCGCCCGTTCAAACTGCCCCTGCCGTCCGCCGCCCGAGCGCACCTTGCCCTCGGTAGTACAGGGCTTGCAGCCAAGCGAGGGATACCCCTGGTCGTACAGCGGGTGGTAGCTCAAGTTATTATCCTTGATATACTGCCACACTTCGTCTTTGGTCCAGAACGCGATCGGATTTACTTTTGCGATTTTCCCCTGCTCGATCAGCCCCGTGTTTTTCCGGTGCTCGGTCTCGTCCCTGCGCAATCCCGTGATCCAGGCGTCGTATTGCCCCATGACGCTCTCGATCGCCGGTATCTTCATCTCGCAGCATTTGTACTGGTCGTTCTTGATGAACGAATCGCCATAATATCCATCAATCCGCCGCCGCGCCTCATCCGATGCTCTCACCCATCGGAAATTCATGCCGATATCGCTGACCAGCCGATCGGCATACGCGAGCGTTTCTGGAAATTCGTATCCGGTATCGATGCCGATGAAAGGAAAATCGGGCTTCACCCGCATGGCAAGATCGACTACCACCCGAGAGTCCTTGCCGAAAGAACATGCGGCAAATACTCTTGGATACCGCTCCAGCGCATGCTGGATAATAAAACACGATAGTTCGGCTTTTTCTTCAAGACGCATAAAAGAGTACAAACATCTCAATATAAATAATAAGCGATATTCTTAAAACCGCCGCCGCGGGGAATCGGTTTCTTACCGTTTCTCCGCGTGATATCGCAGGTATGCCTCGATCAATTCAAGGTCCTCTTTATAATCAATGTCCGACGCATACACCCGGTCCACGATGACCGGATAGTTGCGCTCCCCCTCCAGCCGATGCTTTTTCACCAGCGTATCATGACTCGAGAGCCAGAGATTGGCCGCATGATAGAATTTGGGTTTGGGCTTCGTCGCATAGTATTCATAATGGAGCGCTTCCTGCCAGAATCCAATGGTGCCGTCATCCCGAAATTCGCGGATATTGAAAGGGTGGTTGACTGTATCCACTTGGGCAACCGTCACGACCGAGTCAGCACTCTTCTCCACGGCGAGCCCGATCGCTTGTTCAATCTGATCGGGCGTCACGAGCGGCGTAGCCGGCTGCAGGAGAATAGTATAGTCCGCATGATAATTCTCCCGCCGCTCCAGCTCCTGCACCGTATGGATTACGGCGTCAATCACCGAGCTCGAATCCTCGGCCAGCTCTTTGGGCCGCATGAACGGAATTTCCGCGCCATGCTCACGCGCGACCGCCGCGATTTTTTCATCATCGGTCGAGACGATAATCCGCCCGATGCCCTTGGCCTCTTTTGCGGCCCGAATGGGATACGCGATGAGCGGTATGCCCGCAAGCGGATATATGTTCTTTCCGGGAAAGCGCTTTGATCCCCCGCGCGCCGGAATAACGGCAATGAATTTTTTATCTGCCATGGATGTGCGTTCTATTTCTCCGCGATGAATTTAAATTTATACCCGAGCCCCAGTTCAAAAAGCTTTTCTTCAAGCGCCTTGACTTTCTCCCGATCCCTCAGAAACTCCTGAAATCGCTCCGGCAGAAATTCGGTTGTCTCATCCCCAAAGGGATCCAAAAACTGGAGGTAATTCAACAGCGAATCCTTGCCGCTCACGAACGTCCGGATCGTTGCGGCCCGAAAGCCGGCTTTGGCGAACAGTGTGCGCAGCGTACGCTCCGAAAAATGATTTATGTGGACGCGTCCGGTAAAGGTCCTCGCCTCTGCATGCAAAACGGCGCACACCAGCCCCTGTACGTTGGGGCATCTTCCGACAAAGAGCCCCCCGGGCTTCAGGATCCTGCCCACCTCCCGCACCACCTCCACGGGCCTCGGGAGATGCTCGATCACCCCGAACATGGTGACAATATCGAATGACTCGCCGGGGAAATTGCACTCTTCCAAGAGTTTCCGCCGGACGGGCACCCCAAAGTTTTTTTCCGCGTACCGGGCCGCTCGCTCGTTCACCTCAAGACCCTGGACCTCATAGCCCATTTCCCGCGCGGTTTTCAGAAAAAAACCATAAGAGGACCCCACGTCGAGCAATTTCCCGCTTGGCACCCGGGGGCGTATGTCCTCAAAAAGAGCGCGGTAAAGTTCCCGATCCGCCTCCTGTTGACGAGGCGAGGACAGGAAGTCGAGCGCCCGGTCGTTTGAGGCGGCCTCGCTATTATAATAATCCATCATCTCCTTCTCTTTCATCTGCGGATTCACATAGACGAGCGTACAGTTGCGGCAGCGGACAAAGTCAAAGCCGTTTTTCGTAAAGAGTACGATGAAGTCCGGGCAATCGCACAGGCGGCAATTGATGCGCCCGGTGAGATGCGCTGCGATTTTGCCCGTCTTGGGATCAATCAGCGCGTCGAGCTCCTGATCCCGCGTCTCAAAAAATTTATTCCTTTTTGTCTCTTTATCAAATGCGCTCATAGTCCATGGTCAATACGTGATCCGCTTTTTTAAAAGCGCGCCGTCGATTTTTACCGTCTTTATTACTTTTAATATCTTCTCCGAGGCGTGTCCATCGCCCAAGTGATACCCGCACCGCTTCAACCGCTTCCGGAAAGGGGCATCTTCCAGGATAAAGCGAATCGCATGCGACATCGCGCGCGCGCGTCTCCCGCAATCTACTACATTTTCTTCGCGCTCCCGCCAGCACTCCCGCTCCCCGATGTTGATCGCGGGAAGTTGGAGATATGGCGCTTCTTTGATACCCATGGAGGAATTGCCGATCACAAACCTGGCTCCGGCCAAAAGTCCCAAAAAATCAAGGTGTTCGATATTTTTATAAATCATAAAGCGCGGATCACCGCGTATCTCGTCAATCGCGCGCATGACACCCCCATATCCCGGATCGGAGCACGGATGAATCACGATAGCGGGTATGGCGCTCTTTTTAAGAACGGCGAACATATTTTTTGCCGTCGCATAATTTTCTTCGCGCGAGCAGAAAGTTTCCGGATGCAGGAGGGCGATCGCATACTGATCCCCTTGCGCTATGCCGTATTTTTTCTTTGCGTGCTCGGTCGGCGTGTACATCTTCTTGGCGATCCGGTCAATATAAAGCGATCCGACCGCATGAATGCGCCACGCTTCCTCGCCCATGCGCTTGATTCTTTGCGCCGCTTCTTTGGTTTCGGGAAAGTGTATGTGCGCCAATTTCGTGATGGCGTGTCTTTGAATCTCATCAATGTTGCCCGAAACGTCCCCTCCTTGCGAGTGCGTGACGGCCATATTCATCGTGAGCCCCGCCAGCGCCACCGCCAAATGCTCCCCGCGGTCTCCGTGCACCATGACGATATCCGGCCGGATTCGGGCAAGGACCTTGCCCGCCTCACGCATGCAGGTACCCAAATTCTCCGCGCGAATTTCAGGAGTATCGCCCCGTCCGGCTCCCATACGTATGAGATGGAGCGCCGTTTCAGGAAGGGCTGACTTTACATCCCGGACCGTACCGCCGAATTTATCCGATGCATGCATATCGCCCAAAAGAATATTGAGCTCAATATCCTTATCGGCCTCCATGAGACGCATCAGCGGCACATACGCGTCCGATCCGCCGCGTTTTCCCGAAAACACACAAATTTTTCTCTTTTTTTGCGCCATAAAATCTAGAGCATGTTCGGAAACCCCATATTCTGCTGCAATCGCAGAATTTCGGCTGCGGCGCTCAACGGCT
>CAYIEG010000003.1:2093-17982 GCA_964362375.1 uncultured Candidatus Saccharibacteria bacterium | reverse complement strand
ACGCGTATGGAGAAACACGAACTTTGGCAGACCGTCCTTGCCAAGATCGAAGTCAATCTCTCTCGCCCGAACTTTCTCACATGGTTCCAAGGAACCGGTGTGACCGAGGTTGCTGAAGGTACGGCAACCATCTGCGTCCCGAATGGCTTCGTGCGCGAATGGCTGCAGAATAAGTACCATAAAGCCATCCTCCACGCGCTGCGGGAAATCAATACCGATATCAAAGACGTCGCATACATCATCGGCCAGCCGGAGAGTGCGGCCTCCTCGTCGTCGCTGAAAGAACGGCTGCTCCGCCGCAAACGCGCGGCCCTCCCCTCGTCGTTCCTTCCCGAGGAAATGACGATGAAAGAACTTACCGTCAACCCGGAAACGAGTCTGAATCCCAGATACACGTTTTCGAATTTTGTGGTGGGCTCGTTCAACGAGCTCGCCAATGCGGCGGCGCAGTCAATCGTCAAGAGCTTAGGAACCGCCTACAACCCCCTCTTTATCTACGGGGGTGTCGGCCTTGGGAAAACCCACCTCATCCAGGCAATCGGCAACGAAGTCCTCGCGCGCCAGCCGCAGCTGAAGGTCCGCTATGTCCCGTCGGAAAAATATATGGGGGAGATTGTGGAGGCGCTGCGCAACCAACAAATGGGGGCGCTGAAGGAAAAATACCGTACCGTGGACCTCCTGATCGTGGACGATATCCAGTTCATCGCGCGTACCGAGAAGATGCAGGAAGAATTTTTCCATACCTTCAATACGCTCTATGAGCGCAACAAACAGATCATCATCTCCTCCGACCGCCCTCCGCAGGCGATCGCGACGCTCGAGCAGCGTCTCCGCTCGCGCTTTGAGGGAGGGATGATCGCCGATGTCGGCCTCCCGGACCTCGAAACGCGCTTCACGATTTTAAAAACGAAGGCCGAGACCAAAGAAATCGCCATCGCGGACGACGTGCTCCGCCACATCGCCGAAAATATCAAAAACAATATCCGGGAGCTGGAAGGCGCGCTCAACCAGCTCGTCATGGCGTCCAAACTCTCCGCGGCACCCATTAATTTGGAAGCGGCGCGCAAGGTCGTCGCCAACTACACCGCCGCACCCCGTAAATTCCTCTCGCCCAAGAAGATCATCAAAGCGGTTTCTGATTTTTACGACATCACCGAAAAGGAGATCGTCCACCACTCGCGCAAAAAAGACGTGGTGCGGCCGCGCCAAATCGCGATGTATCTGATGCGCGAAAACCTGAAAACTTCGTACCCGTCGATCGGGGACAAGTTCGGCGGACGGGATCACACCACCGTGATCCATTCCTGTGGAAAAGTTGCGCAAGACCTGCTGACAAACCCTGAATTGGAGGAGGAATTAAAAGCGATCAAAGAACGCATCTTTCTTTCCTGACCAATTCCTCCCCCGGTTTTCCACATCCTTTCATCCACTTTCCCGAAGGTAAGTCACGGAAGCGTCTTTCCCAAGTCCTTGCGTACCTAAAGCGTTTTTGTATCCTTAGTGAGGCGGGTTTGATGTAGCGACGCACCCCCTAATAATAACAATAAAGATTAATATATAAAGATTTATTACTATGAAGTTTTCCTGCACGAAAGCAGAACTAGAGCGGGCGGTGGGAATTGCCGAACGCTTTACCGGCAAAAACGCTGCGCTTCCAGTGCTGGGGCACGTCCTGCTTGCGGCAGAAGATAATTCACTCATAGTGACCGGGACCAACCTCGAACACGCGGTACAGTTCCGGGTGCCGGCGCGGGTCGCGCGGCCGGGGCAAATCTCGGTACCGGCAAAAGTATTTTCCTCGCTTCTCCAGTCCCTCGAAGACGAGAAGGTGGAAGCGGAGGGAGAGCGGGGGAATCTCCACGTCCGGACGCAGAGCCGCGAAAGCCGTCTCAATGGCGCCAACCCGGATGACTTCCCGATCATCCCCAAAATAAAAAAAACCGAAGTATTCTCCGCCGAAGCGGCACAACTGGCACGATCGCTTTCCAAAACGCTTCCGGCGGTTTCGACCTCGGAATTTAAGCCAGAGCTTTCCGGAGTATTTTTTAAAGCGGGAAAAGATACCCTGACACTCTGTGCCACTGATACATTCCGACTGGCCGAATGCGCAGTACCTCTGGCCAAAGACCACGCCGGTCCCCACACCCCTTTCATCGTTCCGCACCGCGCGGCACAGGAGCTGGCGCGGATTCTGGAGGGAGAACAAGGGGATGTTTATATGACCCTCGGCGACAACCAGCTGCTTGTCGAAACCGGGCGCGGGAAGGTGATTTCACGCTTGATCGATGGCAACTTCCCCGACTACAAAGCCATCATCCCGACCCACTTTACCACGTCGGTGCATCTGGAGCGCGACGACATTATCCGCGGGGTCCGCACGTCTTCCATCTTCGCGTCGAAGCTGGCGGAGGTGACGCTTCGCTTCGGCCAAAAACAAGTCCAGATTGCCGCGGCCAATCCTGAAATCGGCGAATACCGCACCGAGCACCCCGCGGCACTCAATGGGAAAGAGATCGCGATGAGCTTCAACTGGCGCTATTTCCTCGACGGCATCCAGGCGCTCGAAGACGAGGAGATATTTTTCGGGTGCAATCAGGAATCGTCCCCCGCGCTCCTCCGCAACAAGTCGCACACGTCGTTCAGCTACGTGGTGATGCCGATCCGCCTCACGTAAATTTATCGGACCAATCAGACCTATTGGTCCGCTTGGACTTGTTGGATGACGATCGTTCGCTCCGCGCTCGTTCGATTTCCGACCGCATCAAAGGCGGTGATTTTTATGCGATGCGAACCGAGCGATACGGGGGAGGAGAGGGGGAAGACAAAATCCGGAGAGATGAAAGGGGCGGTCGCGGAGCGCACGAGCGCGTCATCGACGAAAAGCGACACCTCGCTCAACGGGAACACCGCTTCCACCCGGGCGGCAACCTCTGGCAATCGAGGGACGGAATTGGTTCCCTCCGGCGGAGTGGTGATCGTAATCCGCGGCGTTTTCTCTGGGGTGTGAAGGTCGTCCGAACCTCCGGGAGCAGCGGGAGGGGGCAGGGGATGCGCGCCGAGCCACGCGTCAATTCCCGCTTGCCAATTTTTGTACTGCGGGTCGTCGTAGGGGTTTGCCGGCGGAGGAGTGTCTGGGTCTTCTTTTCGGACGAGCGCCAAAATAGATTGCACCGCGCCGAGGGTGACTTCTTCGATCAATTCGGGAGGGGTGTAGGCGGTGGCGAGCTTCTGCGAAATTTTGTCGATCGCGACTGTCGGGCCGCTGCGGTAGGAGCCGCGCAAGGCCGGATTGGATGCGGTAGCGTGTTCAGGCGGCGCGAAATACTCCTGGGGGTGCGAAGAAAGAGCGGCGGCGAGGAACCGGTGCCAGATGGGGCCTGCGACCATGACCGAGAGCCCGCGCTGATTCATCGGCGAATTGTCATTGTTCCCGACCCAGACTCCGACCGAAAGCGACGGCGTATAGCCGATGGTCCAGGCGTCGCGGTAATCCTGGGTGGTGCCGGTTTTGGCGGCAACCTGGCGGTCCGGGAAATAGAGCGAGCTTCGCGCGTTGAAGACCGGTACCCGCGCGTCGTTGTCCGAGAGGACGCTGTTGATCACGCGCGCAACATTGGTGTCGAGCGCCGGGATGGAGGCCTCCTGCTTCTCTTCCAGCACCTCGCCGGTGTTCTTCTCTACCCTGAGGACGGCGGTCGCGGGGTGCCGGATGCCCTCCTCTGCGAATACGCCGAAAGCGGACGTCATCTCGAGCAGTGTCACCTCTGCTCCGCCGAGTACGAGCGACAGGCCGTAGCGCTTGGGATCGGTGAGTGAAGTAATTCCCATTGCGGCGGCGGTTTTGATCGAATCATTGACGCCCGTCAGGTAGAGCGTTTTTACCGACGGGACGTTGAGGGACTGCGCGAGCGCATGGCGCATGTCGACCGGCCCGCGGAATTGATCGTCGTAGTTCTGGGGATGATAACACTCTTTCGGATCCTGCACCGACGGGCCAGGCGAGCCGTCGGGGTTGCACGCGGAATTGAATTCGGTCTGGGTATCGAAAAGAGCCGTTTCCGGAGTGAATCCTTTTTTGAAGGCGGTCGCGTAGACAAAGGGCTTGAATGCGGATCCTGGCTGGCGCAGGCGGGTGGTGATATTGACGTAGGGATCGAATTTGCAATTGACGCCGGGTTCACAGCCTTCCGGCTCGGGTTTCCCGAGATAGTCTTTGGATCCGACCAGAGTCAGGATTTCGCCGGAGCCGGGATCGATCGCGACGAGGGCGGCATTGTGGGCCTGGACCAGGGTCGCGTTGGCCTCGGCACCTTCGCGCACGATCTTTTCCGCTTCTTCCTGGAGCGTCCAGTCGAGCGTGGTGGTGACCCGCAGGCCCCCGCGCGTGACGAACTCCTCGCCATATTTTTCATTCAGATATTCCCGGACATACTGTACGAAATGAGGGGCGAGGATGGTTTCCCGCAGCGGGACAAAAGCAAGTTCAGCCCGCCGGGCCTCCTCGGCCGCATCCGGGGTGATGAATCCCGCCTCCTCCATGCGGCCTAGAATCCAGTCCTTGCGCTTGAGCAGCTCGTCTTTGTGCGATCCGTAGGGCGAGTAGTAAGTCGGCGCTTTGATGAGTGCCGTAATGGTCGCCGATTCGGCCCGCGTCAATTCCCAGACCTCTTTCCCGAAATACAAGCGCGCGGCGGCCGAAATGCCGTAGGCGGTGGAGCCGTAGGGGATCTGGTTGAGATAGAATTCAAAAATTTCGTCTTTGGAATACTTACGCTCCAGGAGCACAGCAAGGATTTGCTCTTTCACTTTGCGGCTGATGGTCTTCTGCGGGCCCAGTAGAGAATTTTTGATGAGCTGCTGGGTGATGGTGGAGCCGCCTTGCGAGAAATCGCCCGACGAGATGTTTTTGCCGATCGCGCGCAAAATCCCGCGCCAGTCAAGCCCGGCGTGGTGATAGAAATTGATGTCTTCGGCGGCAATGGTCGCCTGCTTGACCGAATCCGGTATGTCGGCGAGCGGCACGATCGTACGCCGCTCGTCGCCGTGCACTTCATAGAGCAGCACCTTTCCGGTGCGGTCATAGATCTTGGTGGATTGCTCGATCGTCCGCTCGCCCAGGCGTTCGGGGTTGGGGAGGTCCTGGACAATCGAATAGACGCTTGCCGCACCCCCGAGGAGGGCCAGCGCCAGGACGGCCAAAACAAAAAAACGCGTTCTCGCACGCCTTTGCCGCTCTTCGTATGAAGGATTGCCGTTCATGCGGGATTACTTTGAGGATTTTTTGCGAATTCAGCGGCTTCTTTTTTAAAACGGGTTACTTCTTCAAAAAGGATGTCTTTGAAATTGGAGACGTAGGTCGCGAAAAAAACTTTCTTTTCTTCGTCGGTCGAGGGCGCCTCAAAGAGGCGCAAGAATTCCTCCCGCTTGTCTTCGGGCAGCTGGGCGGCGATGCGCTCACCCACGGATTCGAGGATCAGCTTCTCCAACTCCTGCATGAGGTCCTCGCGGACATAATCGGGCATTTCCTCCAACCGGAAGATACTTGAAATATCAATATTTTTATGAAAGGCGTCCTGCATAGCGTTCAGCGCGCGGGTGCCCCGCGGGTGGCATACGTATAGGCGCTATGCATCGCTCTGACCGCGTCTCCGTCGATATGTCCCATGTCGCTTTCATTTTTCCCGAAGTCAAAGACGATCAGATATTTGACCACCTGCCCCACCGACCATGCGATGGGCCAGAGCGCGAGTCCGCCAAGCGCACCCGCCAGTTTCGCCTTGTCGCCCGCGGTGAATCCGCCGCTATTCTCTTTCCTGCGCGACTCTTCCTGCTTGACTCTTTTCTGCCGGAAGTTCCATAACCACTTTAGCAGGGGGTCTTTCTCGATTTTTTCAGGAATTCCTCCCGGGTTCAATGCGGGGGCGGCTGCGGGGCTCCCCTTCGCCTCCGCCGATCCATCTTCCTGTGCGGCTGTTTTTCTTTCCTGGTATTTGCCCGCCGCGTACATCATAAGCAGGCCGATCCGTTCGATGCCGGAGCGGTGTTCCCAGTCCACTTTTTGTTTCCAGGCCTCGTGTTGCCGCCGCCGCTCTTCGCGTTCCCGCTCGGCGTCCGCCGCGGTATGCTCATTTTTTGGCGCCTGTTCGACCATAGCGATTTTACCATACAAAAAAAATGAGGGCGGGTCAACCGGTCGGCTGACACACCCTCGCCTAATGCGCGTTTCTAACGCGCTTTCTCTATTTACATCCTTTACTCTCTCTAAAGAGCCAGCATCGCACATCCGCGGGGAGGGACTTGGCTCGCTCCTTCGCTCGTTGGAGCGTCGGTTCCCTGCCGTAGTCTTTTTGGATGGCGGCAAGGGCTTTTTGCCAGTCAGCTATCTGTACATCCGATAGCGTCCTGCTGGCGGAAAGCGCGTGGGTGATCTCGTCAAACAGATTGCGGAGCTTCTGGTCCCGCGTGTAGCGCTCTGTGCTCGTCAGAATATCGAGCACACCGGCGTACATCGGGTCTTCCCGCGCGCTGACGTGCAGATATGGACGCACGTCATATCCCACAGTCGCGCCCCACGCGACGGACGGAACTTGTAAAAGCAGCGCCCGGACGATGAGAAGCATTGAGATGGACGCCATCTCGAACCGCAGGAGCACGGGGAACCTCAACCATCTGAACCCCTGCCACAACAGGATCGGGACGATCGCAATAGCGAAGGGTTCAAGCGTGCGTCCCCAGAACGTCTCCCAGAAGTTGAACTCCTCCGCGACGGCCGCGATCAGCGAGCCGGTCACGATGAAGAATAACCCCGTCGCGCTGTAGAACGCGATCACCTTGCCAATTCCGCCGCCGAGATCCCATCCCCACGCGCCGAGAATGATGATCATGGCGGTGAAGAGGCAAAGCGTTCCGATTTCCCACGAGATGTTCGGGCCGAACGCCAGAACAAAGAGTCCAGCGCTCCAGACCCAGGCGGACCCTCCGAGAAACCCTTTAATCACTTTGCCGGCTGTCCTTTCCCCGGCACCGGCAATCGTGGAATCGGGTATGAGCGCCGGATAGACCAGAGCGGCGCCGGAGAAAGCAATTCCTACGACGAACATGGCCACCATGGAGATGACGAGTGCAAGCGTCATCCCCGCGGCTTTTGGGTTCGCGCGCGGGGTCATCCCAACAATTTTCCATTCCCCGAGCGCTCCCGCCGCGCCAAGCAACATTACGGTGGTGCCAGCTATCAGAATTACCAGGAGCCAGTCCCGGTGTCCTGGATTCCGTCTGATCGCGCCGTTGGTAAGCAGCGCAATCGCCACGGCTGCACCGAGATGTCCTATGCCCCAGCCGCCGTACCCGATTTGTGCCAGAATACCAAGGACAGGGAAAAGAAAGGCGATTGCGATCAGGTAGAGCAAAGCGCGGAGACCACGCTCTGCATTTCCACCTATCATATCCAGGATGTCGTCCAGCATTGCTCTGCCTCCTTATCTGAATGGGTTACAGTCGCGCAAAAAATCCCCAATGATTTTCCATGCGCTCGGTCCGAGCGGAGCGCCTGGTTTGCGCTTTTCTGCCTGGTACGCTGTATGGCCGTACCGGGCGGCGAGTCGGTGGATTCGCGCCGCTGTTTTTGGCACTTTGGGCGCAACATCGGTGAGAGCGCCCTTAATGTCCTCCCACGTTTCCGGGAGGGACGGGTCGTACCGCCGCAGGAATTCGGTTTTGCGGTTCGCGGTCAGTTTCAGAAACGCCTCCAGATCCTGCGGGGTAAGTTTTTCCATAAACGCTTTGGCGTTCCATCTTCCCCACAGCCCCTTTCGGCGCATCCACCGCAGGAATGCCGATTGTCCTGTCTCATCCAGCTTTGCGAACGCCCCCGGGGTCTTGAGAGCCGTGGAGGCGGGGTCTCCTTTCCCGCCGCTAAGGATATGGAAAATCGTTGCTGTGATCCCTCGCGAAGCAACTTCGGAGGGAATCTCATGCTTAAGCAGATTCGTGATCCAGCGTTGAGTCCTGGGCCGTGGCGCTTGTGCCATTCTCAACCCTCCCGTTTCGTTCTAGGCTGCTATTCTTCTTGGTTTGTAAAGAGCCACAATACTTATATTATATACCATATCATGTAAAAGATCAAGACCACCGTGCAACAAAAAGCCGGGTGGAATTCCCGGCGGGCAGCAGCGGACGAGAAAATTATCCGCCCCGTTTCTACGGGTTCATCTTTTCTTCAAGCTCGGCCACCCTCTTTTTGTCTTCAAGTTTGCGCGTCAGCTGTTCCATTCGCTGTAGAATTGCCGCCGCGTCTTCGCGAAACGCCCCTATGGTTTCTTGGGTTTCCAGTCCGCGTTCAAGACCCTCCGCCAAGAAGCCGCGTAGAATTCCCCCCTGGATTTCTTGGGGAAATTCGGCGAAATGGCCGGTGAGAAACTTTCGTGCATCCTCCTCCCTACCCTCGGTAAGGATGCGGACGAACTCCGTATAAAGCTGAGAAAGGCGGGTATTCTGTTCCATAAATAATTATGAGCTATGAATTTTAGGCAAGACCATACCCTTTGACGACCATTTCCCAGACCGAGTCCCCGAGCAGCCATTCTGCCCAGCCGCCTCTGCCCAACAGTTTCCCCTTCGCGTCTTTTGATAATTCCCGGCTGAATTCGCTGAGGTGGGCATCTTGTTGGGCAGGAGTGAGGGTGTCCCACGGAGGGATTTTATTATCCGTTCTGAATTTGGTGAACGCCTCCTGCGCTTTTGTGGCCGTCGGGATGTGCTTTTTTACATCGGCAAATTCCATGTAGCTCGGCTCTTCCAGATCCTCCCCGCCCAATTTTTTTACCAGAGAGGGGTTCATGTCGGGGTGTTCTAAGCTTATCGCCAGCGCACTGCCGATCGCCCTTTGCCCCGAAGCGAGATCTCTCAAGAGTTTTTCAACGTCCGGGGCTTGACTGGCGATATCGGCCTCCACATCGTTTATCCAATCACTTGCCCGGTCGGCCCATTTTTTTCTTCTATATTTTAACCACGGTTTTCTCTGTATCTCCGTGAAAAACCCCTCCATCAGCGTCTGTCTTTTTACCGGGTCAGTTTCTCTGAAGAGTGCCGCAAGTTTTTCTTCTTTTAATTTGTACTTCTCGGCTATTTTCTGAAGCGTCTCCGTCTTTTCCTGATCTTTGCCTTTCAGGCCGTTATAGGCCTCGGCCTTTTTGTATAATTTTTTGAATTCTTCCGGATTCCGCATTGCAAACGACTCAAGGTCTCGGGCGAGTACCTCTTTTACCCTTGAGGCGCCGGTCGCCTTGAGGATGTTTTGGAAATCCTTTTGAGGCAGTACGGAGAGAAATTCCGGCGTGAGCAGGGTTTGTAGCTGTTCGACCTGTTCGGTTCGGATCAGAAACTCCTTGCGGTGCTTCTCCGCGCGCTGAAAATCCGCTTTATTGAGGGGTCCTCCGGCAAGCACGTGTTCCGCAAGCAAAGAGTCCTCCGCATCGCCGGTATTTCGGAGCATTTCGCTGAACTGGTGGGATTTTTTTGCATCGCCCTGTATATCCGCAATCGAGGGCTCCCGCGCTTCTTTCTCTTTTTTTGCGATTTCTTCAGGCGTCGGCTCCTTATATCCGGCTGAAAATTGTTCAAGTTTCATATCGGTTTGAGGCAGACAGGTGATCCTTAATTGCTACCACCGTATATGCATTTTTACCTTTTTACAACGATTACTATCCACAGGATGGATCTGCCTTAAAGCGGTTGCTTGAGAGGAGGTTCGGGGTTAATATGAAATGGACGCGAGAATTGACTCTTGCGCCGCACCGCATTACCATAAAAATATGGAGCAGTTGCGCTATACGATTATTTTTCAACCCGAGCCAGAAGGCGGATTTACGGTGATGACCCCCGCGTTTCCCGGGTGCGTTACCTACGGCCGCGATTTGGCTGAAGCAAAAGAAATGGCGGTTGACGCCATCGGCGGATATCTTGCGAGTTTGCAGAAACACCGCGAACCGATTCTTTCCGAATCAGAACCGTTTATTTCGTTCGTACGCGTAAAGAAACCGGCGCAGAAAGAACGAGCGCTTGCGCATGCCTAGGACGCCCTCTCTTACTCCGCGAAAATTGATTACGGCCAAAGCCCATGCATCGGATATTCTCACCCGCGGGGTTGAAGAGGTGATTGTGCGGGAGCATCTGGAAGCCGCACTGCGATCCGGGAAGAAATTGCGGGTCAAGTTTGGAATTGACCCGACTTCGCCCGATCTGCACCTCGGGCATACCGTGCCGCTGCGGAAACTGCGGGCTTTTCAGGACTTGGGGCATAAAGCGGTGTTGATCATCGGCGACTTTACCGCGATGGTGGGGGACCCCTCGGGGAGGAGCGAGGCGCGGCGCCTGCTCTCCGAGAAGGATGTGCGCACCAACATGCAGAACTATTTGGTGCAGATCGGGAAGGTGATTGATGTGCCGAACGCCGAGATACGGCGCAACAGCGAGTGGTACAAAAAGAAGGGGGTCGGGTTTTTGTATGATCTCTTTTCCAAAGTAACCGTACAGCGCGCGGTCGAGCGGGATGATTTCCAGAAGCGGATGGCGCAAGGGCAGGATGTGAGCGTCCTTGAAGTGATCTATCCGCTCCTGCAGGGATATGATTCGGTCGCCGTCGGCGCGGACGTGGAAATCGGCGGGAGCGATCAGAAATTCAATCTCCTCATGGGGCGGCGGATCCAGCGGCGCTACAACCATCCTGAGCAAGACATTTTGACGGCGTGGCTTATCGAAGGGACGGATGGGGCGCGGAAGATGAGCAAAAGTACCGGCAATTATATAGGCATACGGGAGGCGCCGGGAGAAATGTTCGGCAAGATCATGGCGATTCCCGACGGTCTTATTATTAAGTACTTCACCGCGCTGACCGATGTCCCGGCTGACGAAATCGAGACGATGCATCGCCAGATGCGTTCCAGTAAGGCGAATCCGCGCGACCTGAAGCTCGCACTGGGGGAGAAAATCGTCGCGATGTACCATTCGGCCGCTGCCGCGCGCAAAGCGCGCGACGGATTTATCCGCGTGTTTTCCAAACATGAGATGCCGGACGATATGCCCGTCGTGAAGTTGGAACATGCCGGCGAGTGGGACCCGGCCGCCCTTTTGGTGGCGCTCGGCCTCGCTCCCTCCAAATCCGAAGCGCGGCGGCTCGTGGCCCAGAAGGCGGTGGAGATTGACGGCCAGCTTGTTCCTGCGGACGCCAAAGAGGTGCGGGTCGCAGAGGGTACGGTCATCCGCGTGGGAAAGCGGCGATTCGTGAAGGTTGCGTAGAAGTAAAACCGGATACTCAACCATTTGACGGCCGTCAAATGGTTGAGTATCCGCTCTGTGTAATTTCGGCAGCCGCAATCTTGCGGGCTCGACCGGAGCAGATTTGGCGGTGAAAACCGAAAGCAGCGAGATAAAAACGATTCCGGCAGTGCCGGAATCGTTTTTATTTACGTCTCGTCTTCGTCGTCTTCTTCGGTGATGTCTCCGTCCTCATATTCATCCGCGTCCTCGTCATCTTCACTGTCGAGGTCGTTCCCCTCATCGTCATCAAGGGCGCTGGCCGCTTCCAATTCGTCGGTGTAAAAACCTGTCATACGAATGATAGGTGTGCGTTTAATATGCGCCGCTTACCGGTTAAATTCCGTGAGTCGACCTTTTTCTTTATAATGACACGTCAGTGCGGCGGCGATCGCGTCAAAGACATCGTCCCGCGCTTTGAGCCGCCGCGTTTCCGGCAGGGTGAGGAAGATCATTTTCTGCACCTGTGGTTTGTCCGCGTTCCCCTGGCCGGTGATCGTTTTTTTGATCTCCGCCGGAGTATATTCATAGACGATAGTGCCTCCTAATACTGCTGTCAAGAGGAGCACCCCCCGCGCTTCGGCCACCGCCATGGCGGTCTTGGCATTGGCCGCAAAAAAGAGCTTTTCAATGGCAACCGCGCCCGGCTTCCAGCGCCGGATCAGCTTTTCGAGCGACTGGTGCAGCTCCTTAAGACGCTGTGCCGGATCCTGCGCGCGTACGGCAAGCAGCCCCGCTGCGGAGAGGCGCGGGGTCCGGTTGCCCGGACCCTCGGGGGTGATGACCGCGTAGCCGGCCGCAACGGTGCCCGGATCAAGGCCGAGGATGATCATAGCGCCAAATTGGTATATACCTCCTGCACGTCCGGATGCTCGGCCAGGGCATCGAGGAGCGGCTCTGCCTTTTTACGTTCTTTGGGGTCCGGCTCGATTGCGGCGCGGGGCTTATAGTCATGGCCTGCTTCGCCCGCCGGCACTCCCCGGGCTTCCAGGGCTTCGCGGATCCGCTCGCGCTCGGTGAATGGGGTTTCCACGAGCCAGGCATCGTCGAGCGCGCGGAAGTCGGAGGCGCCGGATTCAATGATCGCAAGCTCTGCCTCCTCGGGCGTTTTTGGGGTAGCGTCTTTGCGGAATTCCAACACTCCGACCTTTTCGAAATTCCAGGAGAGCGACCCGGCTTCCGCCAGGCGCGCGCCGTGGAGTGTCAATATGTGCTTTATTTCAGCAAGCGAGCGGTTCTTGCTGTCGGTGATGCCCTCGATGAGGATCGCAATGCCGCCGGGTGCGGCCGCTTCATACAGAAATTCCGTTAGCTCTCCGGCTTCTCCCTTTCCCGACGCGCGCTCGACCGCGCGCCCGACATGGTCTTTGGGCAGGCCGGCCCCCCGCGCCCGTTCGATTGCCGCGCGGAGGCGCGTGTTGGAAGCGGGGTTGGGGCCGCCTTCGCGCGCGGCGACCGTGATCTCGCGGATGAGCTTAGAAAAAAGCTGTCCCCGTTTGGCGTCGGTGGCTTCCTTTTTATGCCGGATCTGGCTCCATTTCGAGTGACCGCTCATAAGTTATTTATGAAAGAAGTGTCCGCTGCTTGGCGGCGGCGATGCCGAGGTGCTGGTAGGCCAGTTCAGTGACGACTCGCCCCCGCGGCGTGCGCTCGATAAACCCAAGCCGCATGAGATAGGGTTCGTAGACCTCGGCAATCGTATCTTCTTCCTCGGCAGATGCGGCCGCCAGCGCCTGCAGCCCCACCGGCCCGCCTCCGAATTTCTCGATTATCACCTGCATGATCCGCCGGTCCATCGGCTCGAGCCCCTGCGCATCGATTTCAAGCAGGGCGAGCGTATGGGCAACGACGCTTTCGGTGACTGTTCCTCCGCCATGGACCTGGGCATAGTCGCGGCAGCGCTTGAGCAGGCGGTTGGCGACCCGCGGCGTCGCGCGCGCGGCGCGCGCGAGAAAGAGTGCCGCCTGGGGGGCGATCTCGATGCCGAGGACGCGGGCGGATCGCCCGAGGATTTGCATGAGCTCCTCAGGGGAGTAGAATTCGAGCCGGAAGGTGCTTCCGAAGCGCGAGCGCAGGGGGCTCGAAAGCAGGCCCACCCGGGTGGTGGCCGCCACGAGCGTAAACGGCGGGAGCTCGAGCTGGATGGTGCGCGCCGACGGCCCCTTGCCGATCACGATATCCAATACCCGCGACTCCATGGCCGGATAGAGCACTTCTTCGATCAATTTGGAAAGCCGGTGCACTTCGTCGATGAAGAGTATTTCGCCGGGGAGGAGGTTGGTCAGAAGGGAAGCGAGGTCGCCGACCCGCTCAATGGCGGGGCCGGACGTCATGCGGACCGAGGTTTGCATCTCGCGCGCGACTAGGTACGCGAGTGTGGTCTTGCCGAGGCCCGCCGGCCCTCCGAAGAGGACGTGCTCAATCGGGTCATTGCGCTGTTTGGCGGCGTCAATGAGAATCCGGAGGTTTTTCTTGATCCGTTCCTGGCCGATAAATTCTTCCCAGCGCTGGGGACGAAGGGCGAGGTCCAGCGGCGCATCTTCGCCGGCACCCTTTTTCTTTTGCTCAGTCGGTGTTGACATGTGAGGGCAAATACGTTATAATGTATTTATCCTTCGTGCGTGGGTTCCGCTGCCGGTGTTGTGTTCGCTCGGCAGCACGGTACCGATGGCACATTGTCCCAGGTGTGCCGAGCACTCAACGGAACGCAACGTCGGCAGCGGGGCATTGAGTCCTGAAGTCGTGGGCAATTAAGGTTGTCTTTACCGAGGCCTTAAGGGAATCGCTACACCAAGGTGCACTGGTTACCGGTTTCCGGCGTACTGGTTCATACCTGGAGGTGATTCTACCCTCCGCGAAGATTCACGGAGCAATTGCCCACGGCTTCAGGATTCGAGCTTTAAACTTTTAAATATTTAAACCCCTAAGCTCCGACCACCCGTTCCAATTCGGCAAGATCCGTAATCCCGGCGAGCACTTTTAAGAGGCCGTCCTGGCGCATCGTAAGTTGCCCCTGGACCGCGGCCTCTTTTTTGATATCCGATTCCGGGGCGCTGGCCAGGATCAGCTGTTCCATCCGGTCGTCTACGAGGATAATTTCGTAGAGGCCGGTGCGCCCCTTATAGCCGATGCCGCTGCAGGCCGCGCACCCGTGGGGGGACGCGCGAAAGAGGGTCCACCGCGCCTCCTCCGGGACGGGGGTATCTTTGGGGAATTGCGCCAATCCTTTTTTTACTTCTTCGACAATACTCTCTGCATCCAACGCGACCCGGCATGAGGCGCAGAGCTTCCTGACGAGGCGCTGGGCCATGGCGACGTTGATCGCCGGCGCGATGATCGAGGGTTTTACCCCGAGGTCAATCAGCCGGGGTATGGTGCCGGCCGCATCATTGGTATGCAAGGTCGAGAATACCAGGTGTCCGGTGAGGGACGCGTGCATCGCGGTCTCGGCGGTTTCCAAGTCGCGGATCTCGCCGACGAGGATGACGTCCGGATCCTGGCGGACGATCGCACGCAGGCCATTGGCAAAGTCGTAGCCCTTTTCCTGATCCACCTGGGTTTGCTCGATTCCGGTGAGGTGGTATTCGATCGGGTCTTCAATCGTGATGACTTTGATCGATGGGTCGTGAATGGCGCGGAGAAACGTATAGAGGGTAGTCGTCTTTCCCGAGCCCGTGGGGCCGGTCGTCAAGATGAGGCCGTTGGGTTTTTTCAGCTCCTTTTGCATCGTGGCCGTAACCCGCGGCTGCATGCCCAAATCGCCCAACGAGATTTCGATCGCGCGGGGATTGAGGATCCGCAGGACCACATTTTCACCCTCCGGCCCGGGAAGAGTCGAGGTGCGCACTTCGACCGGCGTCTCGCCGAGACGAATGGTAAAACGGCCGTCCTGCGCGCGGTCGTGGATATTGAGCTTGAGTTCGGAGATGAGCTTGATGCGCGAGAGCAGCAGCGAATAGAGCTTGGGGGGGAGACGCGCAATATCGTGGAGCAGGCCGTCCAGGCGTAACCGTACGCGGACAGCCTGCTCTTGCGGCTCGATATGCACGTCCGACGCATCGGTTGCCAGCGCCCCGGCCAGGATCACCTCGAGCATCTCGGAGGTCTTGGTGTAGAGCCGCGCTTCGATTTGGCGCGCCACGTCCTCGAGGGTCGCGATTTCTTTCTGCGCCGCGCCGAGGCGCTCCGGCGAGATTTCGATTGCTCCGGCGCTTGCAGCGTGCCCTCCCGGCACTTTGCCGTAGAATTGCCACGCGCGATCCAGGCTCTGCCCGGAGACGAGGTAGAGATCGCACGCATGGCGCGCCTTTCCGAGTTCCGCGAGGATGGCGCGGGCTTCGGGGTTCTCGGGGTTCCGCACCCCGATCTTTAGGTGCGCGCCGACCGCCTGGAATACGACGAGTTGCCCCGCGCGGGCGCGGGCTTCGGGTACCATCTTGAGCGCATCGATTTCTATCGGCAGCACAGAAAGGTCCGCATAGGGCAAGCGGTATTTCTGCGAGAGGAGCCGGGTGGACTCTTCCGCCTCCTTCTTACGGAGCAGGCCAAGACGGCGGGTTGTCTTTTCTTCGTCGAATTT
>CAYIEG010000003.1:0-1993 GCA_964362375.1 uncultured Candidatus Saccharibacteria bacterium | reverse complement strand
CGAGCAACGAGGCGATGCGTTGTTCCGCCTCGAGAAAATTGAGGAAGGTCGCCCCGATGACAAATATCTGGTTTTGCAGCTCCCCTTGCTCGTGCTCGGCAAGGGCTGCCAGCACCGCGTGCTCGGCCCGCACCACCCCGCGGATTTCGCGGGTGGCGGGGTCTTGCCAGAGGAGCACCTCAGCCGGGTGCGGAGCGAAGAAGCGGGGGAGCGCCTCCAGGACCGCGGAGATATCGCGAGTTGGGCGAGTAGTTTTCTCAAAGTCTTCCGCGGTGAGGAATGACCAGAGGATCTTGCCGCCTTCTCCTTCCTTGGAGCGAACCGACGCGCGGGCGATGAGCTGTAGGAGCGCGAACGGGCGCTGGCCTTCCGCAAGGACCGTTGCTTTCGCATGATCCGCGCCGATCTGGAGCAGCTCGGCCGCAATCAAGTGCGTCCCTACCCTGACCGGCGACCGGAAGTTGCGGGTCTCGTGGACGATACCGGCGAGGAGTAGGGTCGCGGCTTCCGTATCGAGGGCGCCGATGCCCGCGGCCTTGAGGAATTCATAGGTAAGTTCCGAGAGTGATGCCTGGGCAGGGGATATAAAATTTATCTCCCCGTAGGACTTCTGGTCTTCGGCATTGCCGATCGTGATGATCGGGACCTCCGTGAAAAACTGCGGGGTCAGCCCCAGGGCGGCAGGCGAGAGCGCTTCCACGTCCGGGACGCCGATTGCAATCACGCAGTCGCACTGCACCTTGCCCTCCCGGAACGAAAGCGCGTCTTCGCGCAGGGACTCGGATTTGGGCGAGAGAATGATCTCGATCCGGTCATCGTGTTTTTCATAGCGCAGCTGCCCGACGGGTGTATGCGTGGTATCGATCGCGATGATGAATTCGCGGGTGAGCGCGTGGGGATTCCGGACACGGACAAATGCCTCCGGGGCTTCGGCGGCGTCGGGCGCGACGCTCGGGAGAAAGCCCGCGTGCGTATTATTCGCCTGGAGTGCGCGGGCAACGACTTCTGCGGCGGCAACGCAGTCAATGGTCGGGCGCGCGGGCATGAGGATCGCTACCTGCTCGCTCTGCGCGATGAGGTCGCGCACTTTTTGTTTTTCGGCCTCCGAGTCCATATTGTCCTATTCGTAGCGCATCATTTAGTTTTGTCAAACTCGTATGTGGAAAACCCGTCGCCTCACGCGTGGCTTCCTTGACTTCCGTTTCTATATAATGTATAATATAAATTATCGCAGTGAGACATTCATCAACGAACTAATCTAAGGGGAGGATGAAAATGCTGCGCAGGATTGCTCTTTTCATAATTGTCTTTGTTGCGTTTTCTCTGGCCGGATGCATCGGCCAGTTACAGGTTACATCGCCCGTCCCGCGGACAACGATTCGTACCGGCGCTGATTCATACATTGTGATTGCGCCAAAAAGCGCCCGCATCGAGTGGGCGACTATGTGGCCGTTCTCCTTTCCGTACAACAATAGAGGAGGGAGGTAGCAATGCGCGCGAGAGAATTATTTATTCTTCCTTTTGTGTTGCTTATCGCCGCGGCCTGCGAAGTGGTCCACGTGCGGCCGCCGACGGTTATCTTAGTACCGCGCCAGTTCGAGGCGGTACAGGAGGGCAATGCGGGCCGGCGGGTGTGGGTCTACAGCCGCGGCGCGCGGGACCTGACCGGCCCTCTGCGGAATATCGAGGGGACAGTCGGCGCCCTGCTGGACGAGGCCTGCGGTCTCACTTTGGTTAAGCGCGAGCGCGGAGACGTGCCGGTGCACCGCTTCCGTCTGGAAATCAACCAAATCCAGACATCCCAAACCCAAGATTTGGGTTGGGATCGGCGGGTGCGCTATCAGCTCTATAGGGTGGAAGCCAAGATGTTCCTGGCGACCAACGATGAGCTGATTGCGACCGGTGTGGGCCTCGCCGCATTCTCCGGGGAATTCCGGGCGGAGAGATTTTCGGCGCTCCGGGGTTTGATTCGGGGGATAGAATTCTATCCCGA
>CAYIEG010000002.1:14109-18243 GCA_964362375.1 uncultured Candidatus Saccharibacteria bacterium | reverse complement strand
TCGGCGTCGCGCCCGATTTCCGCATCGCCGGTATCGGATTTCTTGCCAAGGGGTGGTCGGCGCAGGAGGAACTTGCAGACCTGCGCTCGTTTGATATCGGCATTATGCCGCTGGACGACACGCCCTTTAACCGCGGGCGCCTCGGGTACAAGATAATTCAATATATGGCGGTCGGGATTCCGATCGTCGCCTCGGATGTAGGTCTGAATCGCACCGTGGTTGAGGACGGAAAGAACGGGTTTTTGGTAAAAACCCCCGAGGAGTGGGTCGAGAAACTTTCGCCTCTCATTTCCGACGCATCCCTGCGGCGCCGCATGGGAGAAGTCGGCCGGAAGATGGCTGAAGAACGATTTTCCCTTCGTGGGCAGTCGGGGCATTTAATTGAGACGATCCACATGGTATGCAACAGATAGAAGAAACACGGTGTGATCTCTGCGGCGGGCAAGTATTCCGTCCGCAGTATATGATGCCAGACCGGATCAGCGAGGGCGGGGCATTCCGGATCGTCCGGTGCGGCGGCTGCGGGCTTATCTTTGTTCATCCGCGCCCGCGGGAGGAGGAGATGGGGCGTTATTATCCGGATGCGTATGAATCGTATTATCCACGCACCGGATTCAAGCGGCTGGTAAAGAGCATGTTTCTCTTCAGTGATGCGCGGCGGATCAGGCGGATCGTTGGATCCGCGGCGCGGATTCTGGATGTCGGCGCGGGCGCGGGGGAGGATGCCGCGTTTCTGCGCGATCGCGGCAGATTTCGGGTGGAGGCGACCGATGTCAACGTCTTTGCCGCCGCGCAGGCAAAGCGTTATTTCCATCTTGAGGTGCGCGTGGGATCGCTACATTCACTCGGCCTGCAGGAGGCGGCGTACGATCTCGTGCGGATGCGCTATGTCTTGAGTCATGTGTACTCGCCCCGCCGGACCCTGGCCGAAGCCCATCGGATCCTGAAGCCCGGAGGATGGCTGGTCCTCTGGGTCCCTAATGCGGATTCCTGGAGCTGGTATCTCTTCGGAAAGCACTGGGAGGGTGGAGAGGCGCCACGGCATCTGTTTAGTTTCAGTCCTAAGACGCTTGCGCGGTACCTGGCGGATGCGGGATTCTCAATCGTGTCTCTGCGTCAGGGCATCGTGCCCAACACGTTTATCCACAGCGTCCGGAATCTGCTGGAGGTTTTAGGCGCTCCGCAATTCGTCCGACGGCTCTTCACCCTCAATCCCCTGATGCTGGCTATTTTCCTGCCGGTTTCACTCGCGGCCGCCCTCGCCGGGAAAAGCGACCGCATTATGGTAATCGCGCGCAAATGAAAATATTCCGCATAGTATTTTTTATCCTTGGTCTTGTGCTTTTCGTCGTTCTGGTCCGGCGGGTCGCGGGTGCTGACGTCGCGGCTGTTTTTGCCTCTATTGATTGGCGCCTCTCAGCTCTTGCGTTTCTTTGTTATTGCGGGGTCAACCTCATGCGGATGGAGCGTATATCGCTGATCCTCGGCGGGAAAGTGCCGCGCAGGCGGGTGCTCTCATTGGTTTTCCTTCAGAATTTTTTTAATGTCCTTTTTTCATTTTCCGGGGACGCGGCGTATGTGTTTCTCCTCAAGCGCAGAGGTACCGTGACGCTCGGGGAAAACCTCGCGTCGCTCCTTGCGGCGAAAATCTTGGATTTTTTTACGCTCACGTCGGTATTTTTCGGATTTGTGATGATAAGCGGCATCCCGGCGCTTTCGTCTCTGCGGGCGCCGTCCGCACTTATCTTTGCGGCATCGGTGTCTCTTGCCGCACTCAGCTTCGCCCGGCCGTCTGTTCTTCCCGCGCTTGTTGCGGGTGCGGGGAGCGTGGTCGGAATAGGTGCTCGCCCGGCATTCCTCCGTGTCCTGAAGCAAGCTCAAGAGATCGCCGGGGGGTTCTCATTCTTCCGGTCCCGGCGTGTCGCGGGACGGGTGGCGCTGACAACGCTTTGCAACTGGTTTTTGACCTTCCTCTCCGGTTTCCTGCTGCTTCGCGGAGTAGGGGTGACGATTGGGTTCGGAGCAACGCTTTTTGCCTACACGTTTCCAATCGCGGCGGGGCTGACCCCGGCCTTTGTTCTGGGCGGATTCGGGAGTTATGAGGGCGCCTTTGCGTTCGGCCTCACTCGGGTGGGTATAGCTGCTGGTCAGGCGATCGCGTCGAGCGTCGCCCTGCACGTGCAGGAGCTTGGATTTCTGCTCGTCCTTGCGGCGGCGGGATTTATCATCCACTATTACGACGACACCGATTAAACTTGATTATTCCGCGTCAGCTTGCGGTGCGGAGTTTCATTTATATGTCCATTGCTGAAGAACGACTGATTTCATTATTCCGCTCAGCGCCGTTGCGCCATGACGGCGGCCGTTTTTATTTTATAGCCGGAGACGGAGCAGATACTTCGCAGGAGGTGGCTGGAGGGGTGCGTTCGTTTTTTAAGAGATGGCCCACGGTATACCGCGTGGTTACTTTTTGGGTAAGCCGTCTCTTCGACGAGGGGATCAGTCCGAGAGAGGCGATTGCGCACGCATTACCTGGATCAGCGCGCGCGCGAGGAATGATCCTTGACGTTGGCTCGGGATTGGAGGATTTGGGAGACGGTGTGGTACATCTTGATGCCGCGGCGTTCGGTCCGGTGCAGGTGGTTGCGGATGCGGCGGATCTTCCGTTCCGAGACGCCTCGTTTGACATGGTGATTTCCGAATCACTCCTGGAGCATTGTCCGGAGCCTGAACGTGTGATCGCCGAGATCCAGCGGGTCGTCCGGCCCGGCGGGTATGTCTACTGCTCGGTGCCTTTTCTCTATCCGTTTCATGCCTCCCCCGGGGATTATACGCGTTTTACGCTCGCGGGGCTCCGCCGTAGGTTCGGGGGATGCGACGTGATCGCCGCAGGAACTCAGTCGGGCCCGATAACCGCGCTTTCAATCCAGTGCGCGTATATCTTGGCGTTACTCACCTCGTTTGGGTCAGGACGCCTGTACGATATCCTGCTGCAGTTTTGGATCGTGGCGTTCTCGCCATTACGGGTGCTGAATTTGGTCCTGCGGCCTTTCACGCAGCGTGACGACGCGGCAGCTGCGCTCTATCTTTTTGCAAAAAAACGTCTGTGAAGCATCCCGCGTTATATCTGATACGGGGGAGTGAATCGCAAAGGTAATCATATCTGTATGAATAGTTTCGGGAAAAGTACAATTTTTGTAACCGGAGGAGCGGGGTTTATCGGATCCCACTTCATCCGCCATCTCTTTGCCGCTCACCCCGGCGTCGGGGTGGTGAATTTTGACAAGCTTACCTATTGCGGAAACCCCGACAATCTCCTTGATGTGGAGAAAAATCGGCGGTATGCGTTTGTGAAGGGCGATATTGGTGATTCGCGGGCGGTGGATGCGGCGTATAAAAAATACAAACCTCAATACATTATCAATTTTGCGGCCGAGTCGCATGTGGATCGGAGCATCCATGCGGGCGCGGCGGATTTCATCCGCACCAACGTACACGGCGTCCATGCGCTGCTGGATGCCGCGCGCCGCGCCAAGGGGATACGGAAATTCGTACAGGTCAGTACCGATGAAATATACGGCGACCTGCCGCTTGCTTCAAAAGAGAAATTCACCGAGCGCTCCCCGCTGCACCCCAACTCTCCGTATGCGGGCACCAAGGCAAGCGGCGATTTGTTGGCACTCGCGTACTTTCGGACATTCGGAATGCCGGTTGCGGTCACGCGCTCGGGCAACAACTTCGGCACGCATCAATACCCGGAGAAACTGATCCCGTTTTTTATACTGCGCCTCTTGGAAAGGAAGACCCTGCCGCTCTACGGCGATGGGAAAAACGTGCGCGACTGGCTGCATGTGCAGGATCATTGCCGGGCGCTTGAGGCGGTCCTGCTCAAGGGTGAGCCGGGAGAGGTCTATAATATCGGGGCGGGAAACGAGCGGCCCAATCACGAGATCGCCCGGCGCATTTTGAGTCATTTCGGAGCGCCCTCCTCCCGCATTGAATTTGTGGCGGACCGGCCGGGGCATGACCGCCGCTACGCGCTTGATACCGCAAAGATACAAAGGAAACTGGGCTGGAAGCCGACGGCGATATTTGAAGAAGAGTTGGCGCATACGATACAATGGTACCGGGAAA
>CAYIEG010000002.1:0-14009 GCA_964362375.1 uncultured Candidatus Saccharibacteria bacterium | reverse complement strand
CCGACGGCGATATTTGAAGAAGAGTTGGCGCATACGATACAATGGTACCGGGAAAGTCCGCAATGGATTGCCGGGGTAAAGAAGCGCGCCAAAACAATTAATCCGCACATCGTATAAACACGAACATGAAAGGCATTATTCTTGCCGGCGGCCTCGGCACGCGCCTGCGGCCGCTCACTCTCATCACCAATAAGCACCTCCTGCCGGTATATGACAAGCCGATGATTTTGTATCCGCTCGAAACCCTCAAGCGATCCGGCGTGAACGATATCATGATCGTCTGCGGCCGCGAGCATGCGACCCACTTCATCAATTTCTTGGGGTCGGGGAAAGGGTTCGGGGTCAAGCTTTCCTATGCCATTCAGGACAAAAACGACGGGGGGATCGCGGACGCCTTAAGTTATGCGGAGGATTTCGCGGACCATGGAAGCATTGCGGTGATTTTGGGAGATAACATCTTTGAGAATGATTTTGCCGGGGAGACAAAGAGATTCAGGAGCGGAAGCATGGGATTCTTTAAAAAAGTGAAAGACCCGCGCCGGTTCGGCACGCCGGTCTTTGACAAGACCGGCCGCAGGATCGTGAAGATTGAAGAGAAGCCCGAGCGGCCGAAATCTCCGTATGCCCATACCGGATTTTATCTCTTCGACCATAGGGTTTTTGATATCATCCGGACGCTGCAGCCGTCCCTGCGCGGACAGCTCGAGATTGTGGATGCGGTGAATGAATATATCAAAGCCGGTGAATTTCAGTTTGCCTTTGCGAGGGGATTCTGGCAGGATGCAGGTACGTTCGATTCCCTCCTGGTCGCTACCAATTGGTTTGCCAAACGGAAAGGATGAAGCTTTCAATTGTAATTCCGGTCTATAATGAAGCGCCCAACATCGCCGCCGTCCTTGCCCGGGTCGGGGCGGCGAATCCGAACGGGTTTGAAAAGGAGCTGATTGTAGTGGATGACGGATCCACCGACGGCACATCCCGGATCCTGGAGCAATACGCGTCCCATAATGGGTGCCGGATCATCCGCCATCCCTTTAATCGGGGGAAGGGGGCCGCGCTCTAGACCGGTTTTGGAGCCGCCGGGGGGGACTATATTCTTATCCAGGACGCCGATCACGAATACGACCCCGCCGACTGGCCGGCGCTGCTCGAGCCGATCATCCAGAAGCGGGCGGAGACGGTTTTCGGCTCTCGGGTATTAAAGGAGAATAACGTGCCGGTAAATAAGATCTATTTTTACGGAGGTATCCTTGTATCCAAAATATTCAATGCGCTTTTCTCCACGGATTTTACCGATATCGCTACCGGTTATAAAGTGTTCCCGCGCCGCCTCGTATTGCCCCTGCTGGATTCCCGCAGCGACGATTTTGTATTCGACGCGATCGAGCTGACCTATTTGCTATCCCGCCACGGCAGAGTGGTCGAGGTACCCATCCGCTACCGGGCCCGCAGCCGGAGAGAGGGCAAGAAGCTTAATTGGTGGCATGGGATACGGTGCGTGATGGCGATCGGAAGGATTAAGTTGGGGATAGGTAGAAATTAGATATTTTTAACTTCTGTATATGTTGACTCGCCACGCGCGAAATTCCATGTATTTGCTGCTGTGCGGCGCGGCGCTCTACGGAGGGTTGATCGGGTGGCGCATGCTGCCGGAGAATCTGACGGTTCTTCCCGGCTCGGCATTTGATTTTTTCAAGCTCCCCATTTCAAATTTCTATGTTTTGGTCGGGTTGGGCTGGATCGAGCTCTTGCGGCAGTTGGGGCTCATCCCGCTGATCTCAGCACTTCTTACCCTGGGCATAATTTGGACCGCGGGCGAAGGAGGCGGGACCCGATCCGGGCGGTATGCTACTCTGTTGTTATCCGCCGCCGGGATGCTGATATTCTTCTTGGTTCTTGAGACGACGCTTGCTCCGATTTCCCCGAGCTGGCCCGCAGTGGTACTTGTCGGGATATTCGGGTGGTTGCGTTTTGGCGCACCCGGGAATTATTCACGTAAAAGGCCTATTTGAGGAGCAATGCCGCATAACCTCGTTCTCATTTTCGATACGCTGGCTTTCACCTACGTTGCATTCCTGCTCGGTGATGCGGCCGCACGCGGGTTGGCGATTGGATTCCGCTCGCGCATTCAGCGCGTAGTCTATCCGATCCTGCTGGGATACGGCGGATTTGGATTTTATGGATTATTGCTCGGCCTCGCGGGAGCGCTGTCCTCTTTCTACCTGCACCTTTTGGTTTTGATCGTGCTTATATTGTCGGCCGGGAAAATCGCTTCGCACGTTGCGGCCCTCCGTCTCTCGATACCTTCTTTCCGGTCCCTAGGAGTACCCATCCGCGGCGCTTTTGGGGATTATCCTTTTCTCAAGGGGCTTCTTTGCGTCTGGCTCGCGCTCACTTTTCTGATCGTTTTCGTCCCCGTCACCGGGTATGACTCCACCCGCTACCATATGCCGATCATCATGGACATGATCGAAAATCAGGGCCCTACCTTCTCCGCCTCGCTGCACGATTATTACCCATGGGTGCCGCTTCTGGGAGAGATTATCTATGCGGTACCCTTGATTATCTTTGCCAATTTTTCCGAACCCTTTATTTTCCAGTTGATGCAGTACGGGGCTTTGATTTTGATTATACTTTTGGTGTATGATGCGGCCGCACCGAGAATCTCCGATCCGCGTCTCCGGCTGATGCTGCCTTTTTTGATCCTTTCCATCTTCGACCTGGCGCGGGAAGTGATGCACGGCGGCTACACCGATATCCTCCTGGTGCTCTTCGGGCTGGCCGGCACCATTCCGATTATGGAGTGGGTGTCCGGCGGCAGTAATCCGCAAAGATCAGGGATGCTGCGCCTGTCGGCCCTCCTGCTCGGCATAGCGCTTGGGATCAAGTATAACGCCATTTACTTTGTCCTCATCAACGGCGGGTTTTTACTTGTGGCACTGCTCTTTCGCAGGGCCGGCGTCGGGCGCATGGCCGGAGTCCTGTCCGCTTACTTCGGACTGGCAGTCGCCGTATCCGGGTTCTGGTATCTGAAGAATGCGATATGGTTTGGAAATCCCGTATATCCGATGCAGCTTTGGGACGGCTCGGGCGTCATTTCGGATACGATTATTTATGAGCGGAGTATCGGCAATCTGTTTCTCTTTCCTTTGTATCACTTCGGCAGCGTCTCGGCGCATGACAGCTCCTCCAAGCTCATTGTGTTCGGATATTTTGTGCTGCTCTATGTGCTGGTCGCTTTGTTCGCCGCGTTCAAAAGGAAGGAGCTGGGGGGTATGAACGGTTTGGCGCTGGCCTTTGTGCATCTGTACCTCTGGTTGATATTTTTTACCGCGCACTACACCCGATACTTTCTGGCGCCCCTGATCCTCGTGCCGCCGGTTTTCCTTTCGTTGCTTGATTCGGCATACCGGTCTCTGTCCGTGCGGTCCGGCGCGAGGTTCTCGCCTCTCTTGTCTAGGGTTTTGAGCGGAGCGATATACGCGGCGGTGCTCGTGCTGTTTCTCGGTAATATGCACTACTTCCATGTTAAATTTTTATATGCGTTTGGCTTCCTTTCCGCGCCCGAATACGTCAGGGAGATAGGAAGCCAGTGAATATTTGCCGGGGCGGTTCCGGTTACTTTTGCGGTCCCCGGCGCCGTTATATATGCTGGGCCGTATCCATGAAAACCCTGCTTATTACGAGCTTCCATGCTCATATCTCGCGCAATATTCTTGGTACCGACACCCTGTCCATCCTTGCCGCTCGCAATGATCTCTCGGTGGTCATTGTCGTACCCGACTACAAAAAATCGTATTTCGAGGAGCGCTTCGCCCGTCCGCGGGTGGTGATTGCGGGGGTGCCGCATTATCTTGCTTCCCGCGCGATTTCCGGGTTGGTCTTCAAGCGCCTCGCAAGGGCCATGCTCCCGACCGGCACGGTCAGGTTCAAGCGCCGCTACAAGTTTTATTGGGATCGGAAATTGCTCTATTTCGTTGCCTCGTATCTGGCGGGAATATTGAGCCGTTCGTTTTTGGCCCAGCGGCTTGCCAGATACCTGGATTTTCGGCTGGCCTCTCCCGGCATATTCTTTCGGCTCTTGAAGGACTACAAGCCGGACGCCGTTTTCGCGACCGACCTGCACGATGAAAACGATGTCGCCCTGATACAGGATGCGCGGCGGCTGGGCATTCCGGTGATCGGGATGTGGCGTTCTTGGGACAACCCGACTCAGCAGCTCTTGCGGATGGCGCCGGATAGGTTTCTGATGGGATCAAAGCAGCTCGAGGAGGAAACCGCGGCACTTCATCGTTATCCCCCGGCGTCCATGGCCGCGGTGGGACATCCGCATTATGACCGCTACCGCCGGGGCCCGGGCCGCTCGCGATCGGAATTTTGCGCGCAATGGGGCCTTGATCCCGAAAAGAAGATAATTCTCTATGCCGCGGGCGGGGACAAAATCATACGCCTGAATGATCTGGATCAGTACGTGATGGAGATCTTGGGAACGGTTGACGCGAATGTAATCGTCCGCTATCCGCCCGGAGAGGATGTGCGCTTGGTTCATTTTCGGCAGCCCTCCCATATGGTCATTGATCGTCCCGGGCTTCGTTTTGCGGCGCGCCCCGGGGAACTTGAAATCCGCCCGGAGGATGACGCCAATCTCCGGGATGAGCTCTCCTGGAGCGATGTGGTGATCAGCGGGCCGACCTCGGTCTTGCTGGATGGAATGTTTTTTGATAAGCCCGTAATCGCGGTTGATTGCTATCCTGCCCGCCGCAACGCGTATCGGCGCTCTTGGGGTTATCCGCTCGATCACATCCGGAAACTGCTCGCAACCGGCGGGGTGCGGCATGCGCGTTCCAGAGACGAGTTTATGCACGAACTCGGGGCCTATCTTGCCAATCCCGGGCGCGATGCCCCGGGGCGGGCCGCCGCGCGCGGGCGCTGGTTCTCTTATGCGGACGGGAATGCATCGCAGCGCCTCGCGGCGGAATTATTAAAATTTATCGGCCTTGAATGAAAACCATCCTCGTACCGGTCTACAGCAATTTTTTCGCCCGTAATTTTTTGTATACCCGGGCGCGAGAGATCATCACCGGGCACGGCGGAATCCGGCTGGTGCTTTTGGTTCCTTCCGCCAAGCTGCAGTATTATCAAAAAGAATTCTCCGCGCCTGCGGTGGTGATCGACGTCCTGCCGGGCCTCGAGCGCGGACGCGTTGAAGATTTTTTTTCTCTGGTCGAGACCTCAAGCATCCATACCGTCACCGCGCGGATGATTCATTTCTGGCGTCTGATGCGGCACGCTTCGTGGCCGCGGTTTCTCAGCCATCTGCCCCGGTTTGCGTTCTGCCGGATTTGCTGGCGGCTGGGGAAGTATGGCTGGTGGCGGAGAGCGATCCGCCGGGCGTATGCGTCTTTGCCCAGCGCCACTTTTGCCCCGATTTTGGAAAAATATCGTCCGGATCTCGTCTTTTGTCCGACTATGCTTTATGACGAGCCCCGCTTGCTCAAAGAAGCGGGTTTGCGGCGGATCAGGACGGCGGGCATGATTCTGTCCTGGGATAACCTCTATAGCAAGACGTTCCTGCGGGTCTTGCCCGATCATCTGATCGTGCAGACCGATCACATCCGCGCTCAAGCCCGGCGTCTGGCGGATTATCCGGCGCGGCGGGTAAGCGTGGTGGGCGTGCCGCAGTATGACCGCCATTTCAACCGAGACGGCATTGAGCCGCGCGAATCGTTTCTCAAGAAGCTGGGCGGCGATCCGCGCAAAAAATTGATCGTGTATGCGTTTTCGGGCAAACCGGGTTTTGAAATCGAATGGGATATTGTCGGGCTTCTGGCAGACGCGATAAGGCGGGGCAAGGTGGATGGAGAGGTCCAAGTCCTGCTGCGTCCCTATCCGCGTTATGATTTCCCCGTCCATAAGCTGGAAGCGATCCGGGGACGGTATGGGTTTTTGGTCTCTCAATCGGCGGCTCACCCGGAGTCCGGTCCGGCGGGGTGGGACTTCGATCCGGACGCCATGGCGCTTGCCGCCAATACCCTGGCCCATGCCGACGCGATAGTGAATGTGTTTTCCACTTTTTTCATTGAAGGGGCGATATTCGACAAGCCGCTCATCGGGGTCGCTTTTGACGGGGCTTCACCGCGTTCTTACTGGAATTCGGCGGTCAGATTTTTCGACTGGGATCACCTCCGGGAGTTGAAGCCGCTGGAAGGGATCCGGATTGTGAAAAGCGAGGGGGAGTTTATTGAAGCGCTCAACGCTTCCTTGCGCTCGCCCGGCCAATTGCGGGAGGGGCGGCAGAGGATCGTGGCGCAGCAGTGCCAATTTACGGACGGGCGTTCGGGCGAGCGCCTGGCCGCCGCCCTCCTGGCGGCTTTAGAAAGCGTTTGAAAAGCCCCTCTCCTGCTGCAATTGCGGAATTTCAGCTCTGGCTTTGTCAGTCCTCCTCGTCGTATATTGGCATATACGCCTTCGTCGTCCTTCCTCGCCAGAGCTCAAATTCCGCAATTTCGCGACGAAGAAGGCTTTTCAAACACTTTCTTAGATCATCACTCATGACTATTATTTTCAGCATCGCTTCGCCGGTCGTGTTTCGGAATCTCTTCTTTTTTCCCAAGAGCGTGTATGCGCGCATGCGCGAGATCATGCCTCATCGCCCCGATCTTTCGGTGGTGTTTGTGCTCCCGGAAGCGCATCGGCACAAGTATCCGGAATTTTTGCGGGAATGCAGGGAGGCCGGTTTTGCGGTCGAATTTGTTTCGGCCCCGCTCGCCGAGGGGCTCTTGCAGCGGCTGTTTTATTTTTTCTACTCCTACCTCGTCTATACCGGAACTACCCGGATCATGGCCACCATTGGCACCCGGCCGGATGAACCGCCGGCCGGCGGCCGATGGTATCTGGCGCCGCTCAAGCGGCTGATTGCGTCTGCCTTCGGGCGTTTCCGCTTCGTCAAGCGCAGCGTAATACCACGGTTGTATCTGATCTTCTTTCGGAACCGCCCGTTTAGAGATATTTTTGTCCGCTATCGGCCGGAGCTGGTATTTGCGCCGCATTTGTACGGCTGGTTCGATGCGGTGCTCCTCGCCGAAGCCCGCCGATCGGGCGTGAAAACCATGGGAATGGCCGCCGGTTGGGACCACCTGGACAAGTATTTCCTGCCATTTCGCGTAGATAAGCTGCTCGCGCAGAGCGACCAAGTGAAGCAAGGGGCGATCCGCTTTCAAGGATATCTGCCGGAAGAGATTGCGCTGGTGGGGTATCCGCACTTTGACTTCGTTTTGAGCGGGGAATACGTGATGACCCGTGCCCAAGTGCTGGGGCGTCTGGGCTTTCCTCCGACCGCCAAGCTTCTTCTGTATGTCTCGGGCAGCGCCTATTGCCCTGACGAGCCGGACATTATCGAAACGATTCTTTCCTGGGCGGATGAAGGGAAGTTCGGTTCGGATGTGTACCTCGTCATACGCCCGTATTCCGGCGGGCGCAGCAAAGACAAAGAGATTGAAGAGAAAAAGTTCGGCCGGTTTGCCGGGCATCCGAGAGTGGCGATATTCCGCCGTGATTTTTGGGGCGATCTGGAGAAGAGCATTTATTTCGTCAATATCCTGCGCCACGCCGATGCGGTCGTAGCGCTTTATACCACCATGGTGCTGGAAGCGGCCGCGCTCGATCGCCCTCTGATCGCACCCGCCTTTGACGGATATCACAGCCGTCCGTTCCATCGTTCTATCCGGAGATTCGAACAGTTCGAGCACTTCGGCGAAGTGATGCGGATCGGGGCGATGCGTACCGCGCGCAACTTCGCGGACTTGTTCCGGTATCTGGACGAGTATCTCAAGAACCCGCAACTTGACGCGGAGAAACGCGAGCTGCTCCGCCGCCGCCTTTATTATAAACTGGACGGAAAGGCCTCGGAGCGGATTTTATCCCATCTTTTTTCCTCTCATGAGTCGTAAGACGGTAAAATTGTTTGTGCGGCGCGCCCGATTGCTGGCGGCCTTGTTCGGCGGGTATAAGTTCCAGATCGGAGTCCTGATCGTGCTGGGGTTTCTGAGCGGTCTTTTCGGCGGCTTCGGGATCGGGGTGGTGATACCGCTCTTCTCTTTTGCGGTGAAGGACGGGACGCTCGGCACCGATTTTATTTCGCGCGCCGTCGCCGAAGCATTTGCCTATTTCGGTTTTCAGCCGAGCATCACCTTGTTTTTGGCGCTCATCTCTCTGCTCTTTGTGATCAAAGCCGTGGTGCTTTTGGTATTCGGGCGGATTACCGCGCACATCAGCAGCGATTTCGAAAAGCAGACCATGGATCGGCTCTACCGCCTTACTTTCTCCGCCAATTGGCCTTTTTTGCTCCGCCAGAAAATCGGCCACCTGCAGAATTTTCTCACGGTCAACGTGCAGCACGCCTCGCACGTGATGTTTCTGGTAAGCGTGCTCTTTCTCAATTTCGCGAACTTCCTGATTTTTTTCATTATCGCGCTCAAGCTCTCCGCGGCGGTTACCATGCTCGCGATCGGATTGGGGGCGGCGATACTGATTGCGTCTCGTCCGCTGCTTGGGCGCTCGCGCTCCTACGCCCGGGCCAAGGCCCAGCTCGGCGTCGATATCGCGCATGAAGTAAATGAGAACGCGAGCGGCCTGAAAGTCATCAAGGCGATGAGCGCGGAGGAGCGCGCGGCCCGCCCGGGGTTCGCTTTTTTCGAGAAGTCCAGGATATTGAAAGTCAAGGCGTTCGTGGTCAAGACCCTCAATATCGTCGCGATCGAGCCCTTGAGCACCATCTTTGTGATCGTGCTCTTTGCCGTGCTGTATAATCGGCCGCAGTTCGATCTGGGGGTCTTTGCGGTCATCATTTACTCCATCCATAGGATTTTTACTTACGTGAACAATCTTCAGGATTCGCTTCATTCGCTCACCACTTCGTTTCAGTACGTACAGCAGCTGGCGTCTTTCCAGACGGAGGTGAGCGAGCATCAGGAGACCGATCGGGGGCGCCGGGCGTTTCAGTTTGAAGATAAATTGGAGTTTCGGGAGGTAAGCTTTTCTTATCGCGGTACCTCCGTCCCCGCGCTTGACCGGGTAAGCTTTGGGGTGCGCAAAGGCCAGATGCTGGGTATCATAGGGCCGTCGGGCGCGGGCAAAACCACAATTACCGACTTGGTCCTGCGGCTTTTCCGTCCGTCCGGCGGGGCGATCCTGATTGATGGGGTCGATATCGAGGAGATCGGCCTTAAGGAATGGCGGAGCAAAGTAGGATACGTGCCCCAAGACGCTTTCTTGAAAAACGATACGATTGCGAATAATATCCGATTCTATGACGAGACCCTCAGCGATGCCCGGATTCGGACCGCGGCCGAGATGGCCTACCTGGGCGATTTGATTGCGCGCCTGCCCGCCGGGTTGGAAACGGTGGTGGGCGAGCGGGGGGTGCGCCTCTCGGGGGGTGAGCGGCAGCGGATCGCTTTAGCCCGCGCCTTTGCCCGTTCCCCCAAGATTTTGGTGCTGGATGAAGCGACGAGCGCATTGGATCATGAATCCGAGGTCATGATCCAGAAGGCCATCGCCGCGCTGAAGGGTGAGACGACGATTATCGCCATCGCCCATCGGCTCTCGACGATTATGCACGCGGATCGCCTGATTATTGTCCGGGAAGGCCGGGTAGAGGAGGAAGGCGTGCCCGGGGAGCTGCTGAAAAACGCCGATTCTTATTTTTATAAAGCGCACCAGATAATCGCGGCATGAAAGAGTATCGTACGATTACCGCGTGCAGGAGCTGCGGGAGCCGGAATCTCCGGAAATTTTTCGATCTGGGGCGCCAGCCGCCCGCAAATTCGTTGCTCAAGAATCCGGCGGAGAAAGAAAAGCCGTATTCCCTGTCGCTGTCGCGGTGCGGGGACTGCGGTCTGATTCAGCTCAATGAGACCATCGATCCGAAGATACTATTCTCCCGCTATCTCTGGGTGACCGGGACATCGAGCACCGCCCGCGCGTTTGCCCGGGTTTTTTTTCGCGCCGCGATTGCCCGGTGTCCGGGGTTCCGCCCGGGCAGGGGATACGTGCTGGAAGTCGCTTCCAACGACGGTACATTCCTGTTGCCTTTTCAGGAGCGCGGGTTTAAGGTGGTGGGGGTGGACCCGGCCAAGAACATGGCCTCGCTCGCGCGGCGGAACGGGATTGAGACCCGCGCCGTATTTTTCGGCGAAAAAGCGGCGCGGGCGTTATGCAAAGATTACGGTCAGGCGCGGCTCGTCATCGCGCGGAATGTCCTGCCCCACGTCGCCAATACCCGCGATTTCGTGGCGGGACTCGCCGCGGCCGCGCATCCGGAAGGGGTGGTGGCGGTTGAAGCGCACTGGGCGAAAATAATTCTGGAGGGGCTCCACTACGACTCCATTTATCACGAGCACCTTTGCTACTTTACGTTTCAGACGCTTGAGCGCCTGCTGAATCAATTCGGGCTTTTTGTATTCGACGTCGGCGCGAGCCCGATCAGCGGCGGGTCGCTCGTGGCGTATGCCTCCAAGCAAAAGCGTCCGGAGAAGAAAATCGTAAAGACGATTCGCGGGGCCGAGGCGCGGACGAGGACCAATGCCCTCACCTCGTGGCAGAGGTTTGCGAAACGCGCAATCGCGCATCGGCGTCTTTTTAAGGCACTCCTGCGGAAAGAAGCGTCTGGAGGAAAACGGATCGCAGGATACGGCGCTTCGGCCCGGAGCTCCACCCTGCTTAATTTCTGCGGGATCGGCCCCGCGCAACTTGCGGTGATCGCCGATCAGAATCCGCTCAAGCAGCGACTCTGGACCGCCGGCTCGCATATTCCCATCCGCAATCCTGGCGAGGTATTTGAGGTGCGGCCGGACGCGGTCTGTATCCTTGCGTGGAATTTTAAAGATGAAATCATGCGCGAGGTCAAGCGCAGATACGGGTATCGCGGGCCGTTTCTTATCCCGCTTCCGAATCACCCATATAAAGCATGAAAGAAAACGCGTCTTCTTTTTCCATAGAAGGGGTGGTGGTGACGCCGCTCAAACGGATTCCCGATGAGCGGGGTACGATTATGCACGGCATTCGTACGGATGAAATGACCCATCCCTTCGGAGAGGTATATTTCAAGAAGCTCTATGCAGGCGTCATCAACGGCTGGCACGCGCATGAGCGGCTGATATTAAACTATGTCTGCGTGCAGGGCATGATCAAGCTCGTGCTTTACGACCTGCGGGAGGGATCACCTACGCATAGGCAGCTTCAGGAAATATATTTTGGCGACGATAACTATTGCCGGGTGCAGATCCCGCCCGGCGTCGCCAATGCTTCCAAAGGGCTCTCCGCTCCCCACGCGATTCTGTGCAATATCGCTTCAGAGCCGCACGATCCGGCCATACGGTATCGGCGCATTGATCCGCATTCCGGCGAAATTCCTTATGATTGGAAAAGAAAAGATTTTTAGAACTAAGATTTTTAGAACTCCATGATTATCGTCCGCGCCCCGTTACGGATAAGTTTTGTCGGCGGAGGCACCGACTTCCCCGATTTTTATCGGTCCTCAACCGGCCGGGTGATTTCGACGGCCATCAATCAATACGTGTATGTCGCCGTCAATCGCACCCCGCTGATGAAAAAGATCTCGGCCCGCTATTCCCTGGGCGAGATGGTGGATCATCCGCGCGAGCTCAAAAACGACCGCATCCGGGAGGCCCTGCTGGATTTGGGGATTGACCGGAGCATCGAGATCGGGACATTTTCGCACCTGCCCGGACACACCGGTTTGGGTTCCTCGTCCAGTTTTTCGGTGGCCCTGATGAAGGGGCTCTACACGGCTTTGGGCAAAAACATCGGGAAGCACGACGCGGCAGAAGCGGCGTGCCGCTTGGAAATTGATTTGGTCAAGGAGCCGATTGGAAAACAGGATCAATACGCCGCCGCGCTGGGCGGATTCAATGTGATTGAGTTTCGGCCGGATGAATCGGTGGGGGTCGAGCCGGTGCTCTTCGACTATGAGCGGCGGCGGGAACTGGAGCGCCATCTTCTCCTCTTTTTTACCGGCATCCATCGGCCGGCATCCAGCGTCTTGACCGAGCAAAAAGCCAACATCGGGCGTAATCGGGATACGCTGCAGGCCATGGCCGATTCGGTGTTTGAATTCAGGGACCGGCTGCTCAAGAGCGATTTTGAAGGCATGGGAGCGATGCTTCGGGGAGCCTGGGAGCGGAAAAAACTCCTTTCGAGCACGGTGTCCAACCCCGTCATTGACGGGCTGTATGAAGCGGGGATTGCCGCCGGCGCATGGGGCGGAAAGATATTGGGAGCGGGCGGCGGCGGATGCCTTCTCTTTCTTGCCCCGCCGGAGCGCGGTCCCGAAATCCGCGAGAAAGTCCGCAGCCGCGCGGCGGAGGCGTCCCTGCCTGACTTTGAAGAAGTCCCGGTGAAGTTCGTTCAATCGGGAGTGGAAGTGATGGTGAACGGCAATCAGCTCCATGCTCTGTAACCGTTTAATTTAAATGGAAAAATACATCAGACATTTTGCCGGAGAGGTGGCATCAGCCCTGGCCAATTTGCCTGATCGCGAGATTGCAAAAGCCATCGGAGTCGTGCAGGCGACCTACGAGCGGGATGGGCGGATTTATATTTTCGGCAACGGCGGCTCGTTGGCGCTTGCGACCCACTGGGTAGCCGATTTTAATAAAACCGTCTTCAGCCGGCACCTGGATAAGGGGGTGCGCCGGTTTCAAGCCATACGCCTGCCGACCACCGAGGAAGAGCTGACCGCCTGGGCCAATGACGTGGGGTATGAAATGGTGTTCGCCGGGCCGCTGGAAAATTATCTGCAGGACTCCGATACGATTATTGCGATTTCCAGCTCCGGCGCATCGCCAAATATCATCAAAGCGGTCGAGCTGGCCAAGAGCCGCCACGTGCCGGTGATCGGCCTCTCCGGTTTTGACGGCGGCCGGCTCAACGAATTGGCGGATATCAAGATTTTTATTCCGACCGAAAAAGGAGCGTATGAGGTGGTGGAGAGCGTACACGGCGCGATTCTGCATTTGATGACGCGCTACTTCAAGGATTATTTCGATCACGCGCTCGGGCGGCAAGCGATATGAAGGTTCTGGTTACCGGCCACCGCGGATATATCGGATCGGTGCTCACTCCGCTTCTCGCGAAGTGCGGCCATGACGTAAGGGGATACGATACCGGTTATTACCGCGGTTGCGAGTTATATCCTTGGGATCCCGGAATACGCGAGACACAGAAGGACATCCGCGACGTATCCCTAGAGGATTTGGACGGGATTGAAGGGATCATCCATCTTGCCGCTCTTTCCAACGATCCCCTGGGAGAACTTGACCCTCGGCTCACCGGTGAGATAAATCGCGACGCCAGCATACGCTTGGCGCGGCTTGCTAAAGAGGCGGGTGTGCGGCGTTTTGTGTACGCTTCTTCGCAGAGTATGTACGGGGTATCAGATACAGACACGGAACTTGATGAAGAAACCAGCAGGAAGAATCCGGTGACAGGATACGCCCGCACCAAGTGGGAAGCGGAGCAGGAGCTTGCAAAGATTTGTGCGCGAGATTTTACAGTGGTCTCGCTCCGGCCCGCGACCGTGTTTGGCGCGAGCCCGATGCTGCGTACGGACATAGTGTTTAACAATTTGGTCGCCTCGGCCTACACCACCGGTAGAGTCGAAATCAAGAGCGACGGCACGCCCTGCCGGCCGGTGGTGCACGTGCGGGATGCGTCGGCCGCATTCATTGCCGCGCTGGAAGCTCCCGCCGAACTCGTCAACGGCCAGGCGTTCAATGTCGGCATCCCGAACGGGAATTTTACGGTGCGCGATCTTGCCGAGGCCGCCCAGCGCGCCGTGCCGGGGAGCGAGCTGGTCTTTACCGGAGAACACGGATCCGACGCGCGCACCTATCGGGTTTCTTTCGATAAAATCCTCTCGGTGCTTAATGATTATTCCCGGCCGGGGGGGGCTCCGGACCGCGGCGCCCGCGAGATGATTGATCTTTTTA
>CAYIEG010000001.1:9961-20169 GCA_964362375.1 uncultured Candidatus Saccharibacteria bacterium | reverse complement strand
TATTCGGCGCCGGTCGCTTCCTTGGCGGAGCGGGCAAATCTAAAAATCACCTCTTCGGTGCCCGCCTGGATCGACGCCGCCAAATCCATGTCGAGGGCGGTCAGGGGTGATTCCGGGACGCGGGGGGGCCGGCCGAAGAGCCGATGAAATCGATCGTTGGTCATGGTAAAACCGGTTGCAAAATCAAAATAAGCCATGTTGAGGCGAAACGAACCGTCCGGCTTGAGATCAATCAGGTGATCATAGATGACCTGTACGTGCCTGGGCTCGCCATACGGCGCCAATCCCATCAGCTTGTACTCGCCGGAATTGACCCGGAAGCCGGTATAATAGGTGAAAGCCGAGTAGAGCATCCCCAGGGAGTGGGGAAAGTTGAGTTCTTTACGGAGACCGATTCTGTTCCCTTCCCCCAAGCCGACCGTGGTGGTATGCCACTCTCCGACCGCGTCAAACACTATGATCGCCGCGCGCGGGAAGGGCGACGGGAAAAAGGCCGAGGCGGCATGAGAGTCGTGATGGCGCACGTAGTAAAGCTTTCCGTTGAAGCCCGGGAGTTGGCGCCGAATCATTTCCCCCAGCCAAAGTTTTTGTCTCATCCAGACCGGCAAAGAAGCCAAAAACTGCCGGAGGCCGCGCGGGGCAAAGGCCAGGTAGGTCTCGAGTAGCCGCTCGAACTTCAGAATCGGCTTTTCATAGAATGCAACTATATCAATATCGGCAAGCGTAAGATCCGCTTGCTTCAGGCACGCGTGTATGGACGAAGACGGAAATCGAGCATCAAACTTTTTTCTCGTAAACCGTTCCTCTTGGGCGGCCGCGACGATCACTCCGTCAACCACCACGCACGCAGCGCTGTCATGGAATAAACACGAAACACCGAGTATTTTCATACGCGCAAGACCTTACTTCAGCAAGAGTATACTATTGCGGCCGTGTTTATCAAACCCGCGGCGTTCTGCCGGAGAGCATAAGCGAACGCGAGACATCCGCATACTCGGCGATCCGGCCTTCCCAATTCATGGCACGCGCGAAGACGAGTGATGCTTCAGCCATCGTTTTTTTCTTTTGCGGATCGCCGAGGATCGAAATAAGCGCATCCGCAAAGTCGCCCGGGCTGCGCGTGGGGACCAAAATCCCGTTTTTCCCGTCAAGAACCGCATCGTCAATCCCGCAGTTCTTGCTTCCGACCACCGGCAGGCCGGCTGCCGCCGCTTCCAAAAATACGAGGCCAAACCCCTCCACGTCATGATTAATGTTTTGCGAAAACAGGCAAAAAAGTTCAGCGCCTTTATAGACGTCGACCAGCGCCGAGCGGTTGTCGATATTTTCTAAGATAAAAATCCGATCGCGCAGTCCCAATTCGTCAATCAGTTTTTGCAGCCGGTCGTAGTAATCATCTCTGTAGCGCTTGCCGACGATGACGTAATTCAGATCCGGAAATCGTTCGCGCACTTTTGCAAACGCCCGGATGGAAAAATGATACCCTTTGCGCCAGCGCAGTTGTCCGACCCCCAAAATGTACGGCTTGAAGCGGTCAACGGCATATACGGCTTTGCGCGCGGGGGAAAATTCTTCAATATCCACCCCGGGATTGATAACCGTAATGGAAAGGTCCGGAATTTTTTTCAAAACTTCTTCTTTCGTGAAAGCGCTGATTGAGGTGATCGCAGAAACGCGCCTATATACCCAGCGTACCATCCATGCAAACCGGCGCTGATACAAGGGCAAGATCGAGCCGCTGCCGACTGCAGTGACGATTATTTTTTTGCGCATGCCGAGTGAGGCGAGAACCGCGATGAAGCCGTATGGAAACGCATCCATCGCATACACCAAATCGCAGGATCTGATGATGTTTCGCATCTCCCGAAGCCGCCCGAGCAGGCGTAATTTATCCGGATAAAGCAGCGGGTGCTCGTACGGCTCTCCTGCGCCGACGGTCGTCAACACGACGATGTCGGCCCCCAGCTCCCGCCGCAAACCAAGGATAAGGCGGCGCGAAAGCACGCCCGCTCCGTTATCCTGCCGCAGATTATGCGTGAGAAAACATATTTTCATTTCTATATCGCGGTGGCATCGTCAATCGAGAGATATTTTTCATCCGCATCGATCGTCGCCACGCATCCCACGGGAAACGTATAATTTTCCACCTTGTGGCCAAGTTCTCCTATCTCCAGAATCGGGAAATCATACGCCCGCGTTGCTTCTAAAACCATGTCGGCTACGTCGCGGTTTTTCTCCTGTTCCTTCATTTCGTGATTATCAAAATAGCCAATGACCAGTCCTTTGATTTTTCCGAACGTGCCGTTGAGACGAAACACGGCAAACTGCCGATCAAGTTTTGCGATCGTCTCCGTACCTTCCAGGAACAATATCGCGTCCTGAGAATCAGGACCGTATCCCGCGAGCATGGTCGTGATGATACAACCCGAATGTCCACCCATCAGGATGCCGGTCGCGCGCCCGCTCCGGACACTGCGCCATCCCGGATGCGTCACTTCCTTTTTCTCCCTATGCCGTCACAACGGGTTCGGCGCGAGCGCTCCTACGTTCCCTTCAAAAAACGTTTTCCTGAAATTCTCGACGAAGATCTCCGACATTGAATCGCTGAAGCTCCATAAAAACGAAGGCCCATAATACGCCACTACGCCCGTCCGCGCGAAAATCGCATTCACGAGCGTGGTGCCGTCGGAGAAGCCCGCGAATATTTTAGGATTCTGTCGTATCGTTTCGTAATCAATGCCGTCAAGCAGATGGTTGGCCGTGTCCCCTCCTTGCGACATTATGATCATCTTCACGTCCGGGTCTCGCCAAAGCGCGTGAAGATCCGCGAGCCGCGCCTCGCGCGTACCGGCATTATAGAAATGCCGATCAAACATATGCGCGCCCATCTTCACTTTCAGACCAATGCTAGCCAGCGCCTCGCGAGCGCGCTCGCAGTCCGGCCGCAATGCTTCCGATACATACGAAGACGGTGAAATCACGCCCACAGTGTCGCCTTTCCGCAATCGTCTTGGTTTGATAATCTCCATGTGCGTATGGTAGCACCAAAGAACTATTTTTGAAATATGCTCCGCGGACACCCAACGCCCGCCCACCAACCAAATGTACACTATATGTTCGATCGAACAATAGGTGTGCCATATCAGCTAGGTGATCCGTTCGAGCGTACCGCTTTTCTTTACACCGATAATGTGAACGTGTCGCAAAAGATCCCGCTCCCGCAGCGCTTCCATAAATTCTTTGGGGATGCTTTTGGTCCCGATCCAAACACTCTTTTGCAACAGCACAAATGATAGTGATACCAGCGCTGCGCGGAGCCATCTCCTTTTTGCTTTCTCGCGTTCCGGAATATCAAATGAAATAATTATAACTTCCCGCCGCAAACCTGGCACATAATGGGCTGTCGTCAGAGAATCCGGATTCATCTGCCGCTCTTTTATCCGTTGCAAGCGCTCAACTCCCTTTTTGGTGATCACCCATCCCATGACGCCCTTATGGGGCCGTTTTCTGATAAGTCCTTGCTTTTTCATGCGCGAAAGCATATTCGTATACATCTTCCGCTTGCGATACCACTCCACCCAATCTTTACGGAACGGCCGGGGTCCGCCTCTTGCAAGAAATCTTTTATAATCGCGCTGGAATTCTCCGGACGAAAGCGAAAGAGACCCAAAGAGATCGGCCGCCGCTTCCGCGCTGCCCTGCAAAAAGGTAAGGACTCTTTCGGTAAAGGTTGGTGTTCGCATGGATGCGATCAAAAAAGGGTGTTGTACACTGTTTGTTCGATCGTACAAGGAGTATGCATTACCTTGTTAGAAAAAATCAGGACATGGCGGCTCTCCTCAAGACTACGGCGGTCTCTCTTCCGGCTTTGTCCCATGAAAACTTTTTTGCCTGCTCCATCCCCCGCTTTATCAGTGTCTCAACGAACACGGGGTCTCTCGCAATCCGTTCCATCGCCGCGGCGAGTGCGGCCGGATCTTGCGGATCAACCAAGAACGCCGCGTCCCCGGCAAGCTCGGGCAAGGAAGAAGTCGCGGAGGTGATCACCGGCGTGCCGCAATTCATCGCCTCCAGAATCGGAAATCCGAATCCTTCGACCACGCTCGTATACACCAGCGCCGCAGTCCGTTGATACAAATATGCCAGCTGGGCATCGCTCCGATACCCCAGAAAATGCACATGCCCTTCCAAACCCTCTTTCCGGACCATCGCTCGCATTGCCGCCGCATATTCCCCTTCCGCCCGGCCGGCAAGGAGCAGATGAAAATCCGGATGCCGGGGATGAAATCGCGCAAATGATTTTATAATCGTGTGTACATTTTTGCGCGCTTTCAGGACCCCGACAAAAAGGAAAAACTTTTCTGGCAGGGAAAGGGGCTGGGACGGCACGCTACAGATCCGGTTGTATCCGAGATAAATCGTCTTTACTCTCTCCGGCGGGAGGCCGAAGTATCGTATGGCATCCTGCCGGGTCGCTTCGGAAATCGCGGCAACGCGCGAGGCGCGATGCAGGGCCGCACGATGGCGACGCTTGAGGAGATAGCGCTTGATTCGCTCTCCCGCGCCGTGCGCGGGAAGATGGAGATACGCAAAATCGAGCGCCACGACCACCGACTTTCTCCGCCAGAAATGCGGCAGTACGGGGGTGTTGAAAAGATAGACATCGGCAGGAGGTGCCTTGTGGAGCCGGTCGAGCCAAAAGATTCCCCCGCCGAGCGGATGAACTCTCCAATTCGTACCGGGGAATTCCGGCCTTCGCTCCGGATCGCCCTTTATAAAAATAAGAAATTCATGCTCGGGTGAAGCCGCGATCATGGCTTTAGCCAATTCAAAAATCGCCTGTCCCAGACCGGCCGGTTCTTTCTCGCCGTAAGGGTGAAGCACGATCCCAATCGTCATATATTGCCGACCGATCGAACAATTGAACACGCGCGCTTTTCCCAAGAAAATATCGCAACCTTTTCTTTCGCCCGCTCTGCCCGCAAAGCCGCTTCCGTAGGATCGGCAAAAACCGCATCAATCGCCTTTTTCAGCGCTGCCGCATCATCGGGTTTATAAAAAAACACCTCCCTTTCCGATACAATCTCACGATTTGCTGGCGTATCCGCGGCGACAATCGGCCTGCCCGAAGCCATATATTCAAAAAGCTTCATCGGCGACGTGTGCGAATACGAATATGCGTTTTCCTTGGTACCGCCGAGCACGAGCACATCAGCGGCAGCAAGCCAGAGAGGAATCTTCCGGTAATCTTGATGCCCGGCATATACCATTGACGGAGGCGAAGATTTGTCCGTCACTTCTCGCATGTGCACCTCCGTATCTCCAACAAAATAAAAATATGCGCCGTCTTCAAACGCCCGCGCGGCATCAATGAAAATATCCAATCCTTTCCAAGGGTATATTTTCCCCGTGTACATGACGATCCTTACCCCTTGCCGCAGCGAAAGACGCTCGCGCGCCGCTTCCCGCGCAAGGGCAGTTTGAAACCGGGACAAATCCACCCCATTGGGATGTATCAGAACGCGGTCGGCCGGGATCCCGAACGTATGGCGCAGTTCACCGCCGATAATATCGTTGATAACTATAACCCGCATGGCCCGCTTGAAGAGCGCCCGAAAAGAAAAGGCGGAGGGCTTTGCATCGTGTATTTCAGCGATATACGGCATGCCAAGAAACGGAATCAAGAAAAAAGAAAACTGATCGATATCGATTGCCCAGATAAATCCTTTTTCTCCTTTCTCATTTTTGCTCCGGATATGCCGTGCATATCCGGACATGAAGAAAAAAGAGCTTGCCCAAAACCCCAGCCGGCCGCGGCCGTACCAGTCGGGCGTCCATATCCGCACCGTGGGAATCTCGACGCGCAGATCGTAGAAATCCTTGATGGTGCGGTCCGCCCGCCCACGCCGCGGCACGATGAGCTCCACCTCCGCTCCCGCTTCGATCAGCGCCTCGCACATTTCGGCGATCTGGATGCCGTGCGCCTTTTCGGTCGGCATCCGGGCATTTGCCACATAATAGATTTTCATACGGGGGTGGAGAGATAGGCGTAGAGCCTCTCGATCGTCTGCGCCAGGGCATGGCCGCGGACCACGATATCCCGCAGTTTTTGATGCTGGTGCGGCTCATCGGCGACCCCCTGAATCTGCTCGGCGAGCAGTTCCGGGCCGACCTTCTCAAGAAAATAAGGCGGCGGCAGGATCGTGCGGTAGGCGTCGTTGGAGGTAAGCACGGTCAGGCCGCAGGCCATTGCTTCCAGCACGACTTTGTCGAGCGATCCGGTCCTCGACACACTGAGAAAAAGATCGTGCGCGCGGAGAATATCAGGAATCTCCGAGAACGGCCGCTCTCCCCCAAAACGGATATGCGCGGAAAGTCCCTTGCCCGCGACCAGCGCCCGGAGCCTCTCCAGATACTCCCGGTCTCCGGCGCGCAGCGGACCGCCGACGATTGAGAGCGTAAACGACCGGTCCCACGTGTTTTTTAAAATCGCGCAGGCGTTGATGATGGTTTCGTAATGCTTCACCGGCGAGATACGGCCGATGGTAAGCAAGCGCACCGCGCCGTTGGCTGATGGATGATGGCGGTCGGCTGATGGCTGAAATAAATCGGTGTTAATCGCCTGCCCCAGCACGATGACCTTTTTCGAAGGAACCCGGAAGCCGTCCAAAGACGAGGTGAATACGTAATCCACGCATCGCTCGGCAAACCGAAGGCGGGGCGTCACCTGGCCGTGCGCGTACCAGAGCGCTGAAATTTTCCGGCGGCCGATAAAGAGGGGCGAAGCCGCGATGACGAATTCCGGAATTTGATGAAAGAACACCGCATCAACACGCGCGAAGTGCCGGAAAAAAAGCCGCCAGAATTTCCAGACGCGGCCGAGACGCCCGCCCCGCCGCGCGCCGCCAAAGGAGTACACCTCGACATGCGGCGGAAAATCGGCATCCCCGACTCTGCCGGCAAGAATAACTAGCGATTCGGTCTTTCGGGCAAGCGCCTCAAACCAGTAATAAAAAGCGCCGAGATTCGGATCATTGCGATCGACTGACTGGGTTACAATAAGGAGTCTCATGGTGTAACGCAGGAGAAAAAACTCCTCTTATATAACGCGAGGTATTCCTCCTTCGTTTTTGGCGCAAGTACGACAACGGCTTCCTGCCCCGCCGCCGCAATCACCTTTCGTTTTTCCGGGTTTTTATACAAATCCTCAACCGCGGCAAGAAACTCGGCGCCGTCCCCCACCGGCACTACCCGGCCGTTTTTTCCATCCTCCACTACCTCGCCCGCAAGCCCGACATCGGTCATCACCACCGCGAGTCCGGCAGCCATCGCTTCGATAGCCGCTCTTCCCCAGCCCTCATAATTGGAAGGGAGTAAAAAGAGATCGAATGATTTATAGAACGAAGCTAAGTCACTGCGCCACGGTTCGATAATAACATTTTTTTCCAGGCCATATTTTCTTATCAGCGATTCGTATCGCTTCCTGCCGGGTCCTTCGCCGACAAGCACCAGGAGTGCCGTCGGACAGATTTTTACAAAGTGCCGCATCATCTCGATCGGCATTAAAAAATGCTTCTCTTTCTCGACAAATCTCCCGGCTGAAATCATTTTGAAGGCGTGATTTCTAAAACGCTCCCTCGTCCTTGTATCGGGAACCGCGGAAAGAAACGATGCAATGTCCGTAAAGATGGGCAGGACTGCGCTGCCGGGCCGGCCGAGCGAGTGCCCAATCCGTTTCGATACGACCCGGATGCAGTTGGCACGGGGAATAAGAAATCGCGCGATCCGGTAGCGGAGCAATTCTTTCCAGCCCGCCCGGCGATACCACGGACTATAGACATCGGTATGCACTTGCAGCTGCAACGGAGTGCGGAAACGCCGCGCAAGAAGGAGGCCGATGATGCCGACTTCATCCGGACTCTGCACGCTTATGACATCGAATCGGATGCGGCGGCAGAGTATGCGGCCGATCTGCCATGCATGAAAAAGCCGCAACGCACCCGTCAGGGAAGCCGCCGGGTATAAAAATAAATTCCGCAGGTATACGCCGTTCTCATCCCTCCGCGTCAGCACCACCATATGCAGCTCACCCAGCGTATCTGCATACTCCTTCATGCGCACATGCGCATCGCTGCCGCGTATCAACACCGCAGGATCGGTCGAGAACATTAAGACTTTCATACGGCAGAAAGGATGTCTACGGTTTTACGAATCATTTCTTCTTTGCCAAAGCGCCCCAGCCCCTCATACGCGGCTTTTGCAAGACGTAGGCGCCGCGCCGCATCGCGGGCAAGATCGATCACCATGCCGGCAATCGCTTCCGAATCACGCGCGGCATAGAGCACCCCCTGCACCCCGTCGGTAATCGCTTCTCCGTTTCCGCCGACCGCAGTTGCCATCACCGGTATTTCCATTGCCATGGCTTCCAGTAGGGTATGGGAAAATCCTTCATACGAGGAATTGAGAATAAATAAGTCGCCCGCCCGCAGATAGTCCAACGTCTCCTCGTGCGGTAGACCGCCGGTAAGAACCGCCGCATCCTCAAGTCCGGCTGCGCGTATCGCCGCATCCAGCTCCAAAATTTCAGGACCCGCGCCCACGATATAGAGCCGGGCGGACGGTATTTCCCGTCTGACTGCGGAGAGCGCCGCAATGAGCGCATCAAATCCCTTCCACGGCACCAGGCGCCCAACCGAGACAATCGCAAAAGAATCCGGAGGAATTTGCAGCCGGCGGCGAGCTTCGTCTTTTCTTGCCGGGGCCCGAGGCGACAGAAACGCATTATAGATCACCTCGATCTTTTCCGGCGAGACGCCCCATTGGCTCACAATTCCTTTGAGGTAGCGACTGGGCACGATGACGCGCTCCGCCCGCCGCGCGACAAACTTCTGAATCAAACGCCGCCCCTCTGTTACGAAATCAAATTTCTCGTCTTGAAATTCTTCTATGGTCTTGAACCCCGGGCCATCGTTTTGAACTTTGAACTTTGAACTTTGAACTTCTTGTTGATATTGCTCCCACGCATAATCGCCGACAATTTTGAGATAAAATTTCTTTCGCGCCATTCTGCTCGCGCAGTACGCAGGCAAGCCGACGCTCACCGGATCCTGTGCAAAGATTACATCCGCGCCGCGGCTCGCGAATACGAGCTTCCCCGCGTAGCTTAGGTGCCGAATCAACTTGGGAAGATGGCGTACCGCACGGAACGGCACCACCCGAAGACCGATACCCCGCTCCGGCAATTCTTCCGCCAGCACGCTGCTGTAGGTTGCCGGACCGCCGATTTCCGGCGGGAAGAGGCCCGTGGCGATCACTACTCTCTTTTTTGCATCCAGCGCCTCTTCAAACACTACGCCGTAACGCCCGGCAATCTCATCCCAGGAAAATTCCTTTTCCACTTTCGCGCGTCCCGAGCGGGCGAGCGCTGCGGCCAGCTCGGTATTCCCAAGAAGCCGCGCTATTTTCTCGGCAAGATCCTGCGGATCATCGGGGCGAACAAAAAGTCCGGTCTTGCCGTCTTCAATGATATCGGCAATGCCCCCCACCGGCGTCCCGATGATGGGAAGACCGGCGGCGAGCGCTTCGACAAACGCATTGCCCATGCCCTCGGAACGGGAAGGTCGGACAAACAGATCGGCCTCGTGAAGATAATTCGGAAGATCGGGGTGCGGAATTTCGCCGAGAAACTCGACATTCGCCTGCAGCGTGTAACGGGCAACCTCCGACTCGAGCGCGCTCCGCTCCGTTCCGGCGCCGATAATCAGGCACCGCACGTCGGGGATTGTTTTTTTAACTTCTGCAATGGCGCGAATCAAAATATCAATCCCGTTCTTGGGTACCAGCCGGGAGACGGTGATAACCGTTTTGGAATTTGCGTGTGATTTGCGATTGGGAATGTGGAATTTGGCAATGTCCGCGCCGTTCGGAATTACGACCGCAGGACCGCAATAACCAGAGTCCCGGGTGTACGCCAAGAGATATCGGGAAATAACGGTCACTGCATCCGCCTGTCCCAGCATCAGGCGGAACGCGCGGGCGATAAAACCAGCTCTCCCCCTGCGAAGCCGCTCCTCGCTCTCCCCGTACTGCACCGTCAACACAAACGGCAGTCGGGAATATAAGAATTTAATTCCCGCGGCAGCCAAAGCCCCTTGCCCGATGTCCATACCCCACAACGCAAAACCTTTCGGTTTTGCGAAATTCCAAAA
>CAYIEG010000001.1:7371-9861 GCA_964362375.1 uncultured Candidatus Saccharibacteria bacterium | reverse complement strand
AAATTCCAAAAGATATAGAATAATGCAGTGAAAGGAAGGAGCCATTTGTCGAAACGGGTGCCGAAGCCTAAACGGATCACCACCCCTTCGGGACGGATTTCGCGGCGCGGGAGAGAGCGGCGCATCCGCGCGGTCAAAATAAAAAAATCAAACTCTGCCGAGAGCCGCTTGGCAACTTCTTGAATTGCGATTTCCGCACCTCCGATGAACGGATGATACGCGGTGGTGCAGACGACAATGCGTGGTTTGGACATACATCGAGATGGTTTTGCAGCCATCTCATCATACAAAAAACGATCGCTTCAAAACCAGAAACGCCACGCCCGCAAGGGCGCTCAAAAGCGCCGCGAGCATGAAGAAAATCTTGTTTGAAATCGATTCACCTCCTCGACCGGCAGCTGCATAGAGAGACACGCTGCTCGTCGCAGATGACTCATCCGTCATGTCCGAAATTTCAATATGCGCTGCGGCCTGGGCGACAGCCGATGCAACAACTGGAACATCTTCCTCATGTCCGGACGCCGTAAAGACAGTCACTTCGGCTTCATCCGCGGACTGCGGCTCCGCGGGTGGAAACGCAGTATCTGACTCGAGGGCGATCGATTGATCCGGGTAACGCAGAATGACGCGAGCGGCCGGACGAAGACCGGTAACCGCGTTGGCAAATGCCGCATCAGCGCGCGCGCCAATCATCGTCTGCGGAGGAAAGAGATAGCGTGCTGCCACATCTTCCAGCACCCACCCTCCAATATCAACCGCAAATGCCTCGGGATTACGCAGCCGGATATACCCCTGCTCTCCCCCTACAACCTCCCCGATGGTCATTTGGTTTGGCAGTGCCGCGACCGTCGCATAGTCCGACGCGGCATAGATTCCCGAAGAAACATGCAGCCCCACGGTATACGTCCCGGGGATCCGGAAGATGTGCGACGCCTCCTTCCCCTCCCCGATGCTCCCGTCGCCGTAATTCCACAGGAACCGGGCGTTGTCGATCGGAGTCCCGGACAGACCAACCGCACCTCCTTTAAAGGTAACCGCCTGTCCAGCCAATACCTTGCGGTCCTGTCCCGCATACGCCTGTATGTCCGCCGGCAGCGGAGGCACGGAAGCGCCGGACGAAGAACCGGATCCCGCCGCTGCAGGCGCATCGCCGGGTGCGGTCGCGGACGCACCGCCGCCCGATCCGACGGTCACCCCTTGCGCCGCGCTCCACGACTGTCCCGATACCCTCCCCGTCAGCTTCACCGCAAGCGAATACGCTCCGGCGGAAGTATCGCGGTAATAAAAAGTCCGGTTTGCCGTGCCTTTATTCATCACCGTCTTCACCGGCTCTCCTGCGGCGCTCAAAAATTCGCCGGTCGGCGACGGAGAAGAAAACTCCAAGTCGATCGTCTCGTCACTTTGCTGCGGGTCTCCGGTTTCGTTCTGCGCCTGGATGGTCAAGGCACCCGAAAGCACCCCCGGCGGTATGGTCTCTGGATCGGTAATGAAGACAAAGTTAGCAATGGGAGAAGCCGCCCACAGCGCGCCGCCGGGAAGGACGCTTAAAATAAAAAGAAAAACAGCCAAAAGCTGTCTTTCTTCATTCAGTACCCGCATTTGTATTGAAATATGGCTACCGGCTGGTCAGCTGGTTGATTTTTTCCTGTATGGCCATGGCCTGGGCCTGAAGCACGCGCAGCCGTAATTTCTCCACTTCCGCTTCCACCGCCCTTACCGCCGGGTCAACCGCCGGAGGCGATACTTTTGCCGGAGCGGCCTTGGCCTCCTGCGGCAATATTTGAACTTTTGCCTGCACCGCGCGAATCTGCTCTCCGATCACCAGCGCCTGGCGGTAGGTAATGGATTCGGCCAGGGCCTGACGTACATCCTCCTGAAGCGCTTCATATTGCGCCAAAAGACCATTCAGCTCATCCTGCAATGCCGCAAGTTTTGCTCCCGCTGCGGTCTTTAATTCTTCTTTTATCCCGCCTATCCTATTTTCAATTTCTGCGGTTCTTTGCTCAATCGATCTTGGGCGCAATGTGGCAACCACGCCCTGCAGCGTACGTATCTGTGCTTCAAGCGTACGCGCAAGCTCATCCCGATTCGGCTCCGCCTTTACCAGCGCCAGAGGCATCTGGCTTGCTTTAGCCACTTCTCGTTCCTTCACCTGCTGCTTGCCCGCTTCGATGATCCCCTCCTGCAGGAGCTTAATTTTTTCCCGAATGAGCTTGAACTGAATTCCACGCAGCTGCTCCTGAATAGACGACACATCCGCAAAGCCGGCACTCGTCGAGACGAAGAAAAGCAGCATCAACAGGGCAAAAATGATCGGGGCGCGGGTTTCACTCATGGGGTTTACCGCTCTAGTAGGTCTAATCAGACCAATAGGACTGAATTACTTTTGCAAGGCCTTTATTTTTTCTTGGAGCTGTTTGATTTGTTCCTGCAGCAATTTTGCCTGCAATGCCTGGATCTGCTCCTGTACGGCCTTCGTATCGGCTGCGG
>CAYIEG010000001.1:5466-7271 GCA_964362375.1 uncultured Candidatus Saccharibacteria bacterium | reverse complement strand
GCTGCGGGTGTTTCGACTGCCGGAGATGCCTGCGGGGCTGCTTCTGCAGCCGGGGCCGGTGATACGGACGCTCCGCCCCCGAATATTTCTTCGAGTTTCGTGCGGGTCTTGGGTCCCAGCCGGCCGTTTCCGTTATCGCTCTCGTTCTGAATTACGCCGTATTTCAATTGGAATCTGCGTACCGCACGGGTAGTTGCCGGGCCATAGTAACCGCTCGCAGTTCCCTCCGGATATATTTCCGGATCCTTTGCAAGCAATTGCTGCAGCATCGTCACGTCGTCATTCCGTGCTCCCGGTGCCAGGTTACGCGACGGGATGCCGGCTATGACTGCGGATACCGGTGCGGCTTCTGCGGCCGGGGCTGCAGCTGGCGGGGCCGATGCCGGAACTCCGGCGGCGAATACCTCTGCAAGTTTTGCCCGCGTCTGCGGCCCGACTCTTCCGACTTGGGCAAGCCCGTATTTTGCCTGGAACTTAGTGACCGCGCGTGCCGTTGCAGGTCCGAAGTAGCCACTGACAGTCCCCTCCGGATAAATATCTTTATCCTGCGCAAGAAGTGTTTGCAGGATTCGTACTTCGGCATCGCGCGACCCCTGAACCAGATTCTTAGTCAGTCCGGATGGAGATGCCGCGCCAGTTGCCCCCGCTGCCCCAGTTTGCGCCAACCGCTGCTGAATCAATGCCTGGGTCTGGGTAATCTGCTGTTTCAGCTGGGTTACTTTATCGACTGTGGTGGGTGTCGGCGCCGGAGCAAAACTGCCTCCTCCGCCCCCTCCGCCGCCACCGCCTCCGCCTCCGGACGTTCCACTGCCGCCTCCGCTGCTGCTGCATGTTCCTTCCGGTGTCACGGCAGTGTCGCCCGCGTCGGTGGAAAAGACCAGTTTCGACGTGCTGTCATCCAAACACTGAGTCGAAATATTGCGGTTGTTGCTTAGCTTCTTGTTGCCTCCGCGAAGATCAACCGAAACCTTGCCGGTAAAAGTAAAGGTGTCGTTCCCGACGCTCAATTGATCGAAGTGGCCGCCGCCTTTAACGGTATAACCGGATCCGTCGCTCGGCAGTACCAACGATGTATCGTTGTCTACGCTCACATTTTGCGCCAGCGCTCCGGATGCTATGCCAAAAGCCGCCGCTATGCCGATAAGGAGAGAAATGTAGTTAAATCTACGCATGTCCAAAGAGGAAACTCTAGGAAATTACGCGCAAAATAAGACGTCGCCTTGTGGTATTAGGGCAAAGCTATTTAGCGGCATGCTCCCGCCTCTATCACGAGCTTCTCATATCCAGCCCCGCCCCCGGCATTAGTGTATGCTTGAGCCGCAGAAGGAGATGACGTCGCATAAATCCGTAATATTGTGCCGTCTGTTGCTCGCAGTTCTATACAAGCTCCCACATTGGTCCCGCTTGAGCTGACCGTAAGCGTCGATGTGCCGTTAGCCCCGGCGCCGATCAATGTATTGCCACCCACCGCAAATTGATGGGAGGTCGGAGTCGAAGTTCCTACCCCGACCGAGGTGGTTGCGGATTGATTGACCGTGAATGCGGCCAAAGCGCCGGCTTGCCCCACTTGGAATCCGCCGGTAGAAATGGTGCTGGTCGCGGCGGTGGAGGTTGCCGTGAAGTTCGGCAAACGGACGCTGCTGTAAACGGTTGAAGTCGCGTCTGCCACAAAATTCGCCACCCCCTGGATGCCCACGAGCGAACCGGGAGTAGATGTTCCTATGCCCACGCTTCCGGAATTCTGCTGTACCACGAACTGTCCCGTTCCTATGTTAAATCCGCCGGTGGAGAGGGTGCTGGTTGCG
>CAYIEG010000001.1:3554-5366 GCA_964362375.1 uncultured Candidatus Saccharibacteria bacterium | reverse complement strand
CACGAACTGTCCCGTTCCTATGTTAAATCCGCCGGTGGAGAGGGTGCTGGTTGCGGACGTAGAGGTTGCGGTGAAATTGGGCAGTCGGAGGATGCTATACAGCGTTGAGGTGGCGTCGCTCGTCCAGTTGGCTATGCCATGAACGCTGAAGAGAGATCCGGGCGTGGACGTCCCGATCCCCACCCAGCCGGAATTCTGCTGTACCACGAACTGTCCCGTTCCTATGTTAAATCCGCCGGTGGAGAGGGTGCTGGTTGCGCTGGTTGAGGTCGCGCTAAACGAGGGAAGGCGCAGAGTCGTAAAGAGGGTGGAGGTGGCGTCAGTCACAAAATTCCCGATTCCCTGGACGCTGAATAGTGATCCGGGCGTTGTGGTGGCAATACCCACGCTTCCGTCCGAGGTGGCGAATAATACCGTAGAGGTTGCGGTGAGCCGAGGCAAGGTGAGCGCCGTAAAGATCGTCGAGGTCGCGGCATTGGCCCAATTCCCTACCCCCTGCACGCTCAAAAGCGTACCCGGGGTACTGGTACCCAGACCCACATTACCGTCAAATTGGGCCCTGCCGTTTACGGTAAGGACGCTCGAGACAGTCACGTTGCTGCCGATCGACGTGGCCAGCACCGATCCACCGACTGCCAGCATCATGCCAATCACCAATACGGCAATCAGTACCAAGGGATTATTTTTGTAAGAACGAAACATCTTGTTGAGACGCATAGTTTTAGATAATGAAATCAGATTGAGTGAAAGAAAGATAAGGCATAATGATTCGACAGCATCATCACTATGCCTGTGGATAACTTTCTTCCATTCTACCGCATACAGTGGCGCTGTAAACCAATGCCCCTGTGGATAACTAAAAACCGCGATAAATCGCGGTTTTTAGTTATCCACCCTTCGCGGTTATCTGGCTCAAGGGTGAGTGAAGTCGGACTTCACTCAAACTTTATGAGTCCGATAGATCCGCATAATGGTCAAGGAGATATCGAAGGTCAGTAGATTCGGTCTCGGCAATACCCTTTTGCAGAATTTCTTTGGCTTTTGCGTCATCCTTTTGGACATAGCGGTAAAATTCATAGGCATTGCGGTAAACCACCACCTCCTTGGGCCAGATCCCGATTGCATGTGCGAAATTCAGCTCCGCGCGGACGGGGTCTTTCAGCTCAAAAGCGTAGAGCGAGGCAAGATTCACGTATGGACCCGGCTGTTTCGGATTGGTTCTCGCCAAAAACTCCCAAATCTGGCGCGCGCCTTCATAGTCGTCAACCGTCTTGCGGAGAATCGCCAAATTCATCCATTCATCAAAGAGCCGCGGGTCCTTCTCAAGCGCTGAGATGCTTGCCTCTATTTTCTCTCGCATAATCAGTTGGGCTTCGGCGGAGAAAATAGCCGAAAATGAGATCGGCCTTTTCAGCTGGGGAAAATCGCTTGGCCTGATTCCTTCCGGTAAAAAAGTGCCTCCTGCGACAGTTTCTTGTGTTTCTCCCGCTCCGGCTGTGTGGGGCGGAGACGAAGTCCCGGGTTCTGAAGCAGGCCCGGAAACTCCGTTCTCATCCGTCGCTTGGTTTGAAGACGGTTTGATTGCGGCTTGATACGTATACCATCCGACTACGCCGGCTGCGAGTGCTGCGATCACGACGGCAATGAGTATTCGCTTAGTAGAGAGATAAGCCATAATCCCAGGGTAACAGAAAGCAGCCCTAAAAACAACCCCGCCCTTGGGCATATGCCCAAGGGCGGGGTTTCTCGCTTCTCCGGTAGACGCTTCACCGGAGCACAAGCAGCGAGAGGATTATTGCGTCAAGATCTGGC
>CAYIEG010000001.1:0-3454 GCA_964362375.1 uncultured Candidatus Saccharibacteria bacterium | reverse complement strand
CTGGTCTGCAGCAATGCGCCGTCCGACTGGATTCCGGTCGCAACCGTGGAAAATCCTGAATCGGTGTAGACGTACACATTCAGATTGTCAATCATATCAAGCTGGTTGGTTGCGGATGTGGTTGCAACCCGGAATGTCAGCCCCGCGATAGCCACGTCGCCTTCCGGCGCTGCGGTGATTTTGAAGCGGAAGAGATCCACCCGCCCGGCAGTCAATTTCGTGCCCGGCAAGGAAACCAGTTCCAACGTCGGATAGGACCTGACCACTCGCACCCCCGCAGTCGCGGTTGTGGTTCCTGCCGTTACTTCTATGCTCTGACCGCTGGACTGCCCCGCGCCTTTGGTTGCGGAAACCGGTCCGGTCGGCCAGTCAATCGCGATGAGCGTACCCGGAACGCCCGCCTGGGAAGTGCCTTGCGCGGCCACATCCGCCTTGAGCGTCATGAGCTTAGATCCGTCTTTCGGCACGATGAATTCACTGCATCCGGCGCACGTGCCGATGGTCGTGGAAGCAGTGTAATTGCGGCCGACAAACACGGTCTCGCCCACCTTGCTCGCGCCATCCCAGAACGTCACCTTCGTGATGTCTTGCGGCGAAGACGATGCGCCTCCCGTTATCTGAATCCCAAAATCGGTCAGCTTGATCGCTTCGTTGGTCGCAGTCACGCGGAAGACCGATACCGGAACGTTCGTCCGGCCGGCCGCGCTAATCGTATACGAAGGGCTGGAAGAATCGAGCGCCACGGTGAAGGAGCCGGATGAAGCCAGAGTCATCAACTGTCCTACCGAAGTATTCTCGGTGATGGTTGCCGTTTGGCCCGAGGTAACACCGGTTGCCGAAGGCGCTGCGGCTGAGGTGTATGTCCAGACATAGGTGCCGGTTCCGCCCGAAGCGATGTTACACTTCATCTCCAAAGTCTTGACCGTTCCTTTGGGAATGACGTAGCCGGATCCGTCGAAGGTCACCACCGTGGTCGAGCTGTTCGAGCTCGGATTAAGCGCATTGCTTCCGCTGTTCAAGGCGGTCGCGCCGTCGTACAGCTGACAACTGGTCAGATTGGTCGCAGTCGTACCGGAGAAGTCAAGCGGAATTGAAGTCATCTTGAGGTCCTCTCCGGATGCAGTCGCGTCAAGCAAGTACTTCGCAAACACGAACTTGCTGGCACCGGAAACCACGGTCTGCTTGGGGGGATCCGAAGATACGCTGATGGTCAATGCCGCCGCTTTGACGGTCATGGTCGAGAGCGATACGGCTGAAGTCGGGGACGGCGTTACGGTCTCTCCCGTAGTCACCCCGCGGACAGTCGTCCAGTCGCTGGACGGAGTGGTCGATGCTTGCACCGTGTTGTTGGATGCAAAGTCGGTTCCGTACTTTGCCTTGAGGGTATACACGTTCTTTCCTACCGGGAAAGTAACCGTATCGGCAAAGGTCACGGTCTTTGCCGCAACGCCATCCGCCGGTCCTGCCACCACTTTCCCGTTTGCATCATAGACGGAAATATTGGTGAGGTCCTGCGCGTTTACGCTTGCGGTGCCGTTGTCATCAACGCCGAGGTTGAAGACCATCTGCGCGACCGATACCGACTCGCCTCGCACATCCGCCGTGAATGCGCCCAGCGCCTGGCCCGCCAAGTTGACTGCCACGTTCTGTGACGGTACAGAGGTGGAATTCTCTACGGTGAGTGAACCCTTGCCAACCGTAACCTGCGACGCGAAGTACCACGGATTGCTTGAAGTGAATCCTGTTCCGGTTGTCGGAGGCAGAAGACCGAACCCATAGGTCTCTCCGCGGACCGCCAGATCCGATCGCCGATAAATATCGAACTTGATGGTGCGATTCGTTCCGCTGCCAATGTCGGCCTGCAGGTACATCTCTACGGCCTGCCCCTTATCCAACAGGATTCCGGGCTTGCCGAAATATGAGCTGTAATACTTGCCGTCTGCCGATCGAGTAGTCTCGAATTCCTGCTTACCCGCTCCGCCAACTACGTCCACGACCATCTTTACGTTCGCAATGTCAGAGGCCCCGATAGAACCGACTTGATTCCAGCGGATACCTTCTACATACACCTTTTCCTGCGATCCTGCTGAAAAGCGGATTGAGGTAAACTTGAAGTTCTTCTCGCCGATATCCTCGGTCGTGGTTGCAACGGTCTTGTAGGCGCCGGTCTGGAAGTTCGTGACAGTGCCGATCGTAAGGGTAGTGTTCATCGTCATCCCATTCCCCACGACAGACCCGGTCATATTCACCTTGGAAGTCCCGGCATCAACCGCTACCAATGCGAGCCTAACAATTTCGCCTGATACGCTGGTACCGCTGGCTGCGCGGTTGCCCGCGAGAGTCATCGTGCGAGAAGTGCCCGCCTTCACGACAAACGATTCATTCAGATTGGCCTGGTGCAAAGAGTTCAAGGTCTTTGCAAGCCCATACTGCTGATCATTTTCATCCAGCATTAACACTTCCGTGAGACCGCTGTCGCTGCCCGGGCCTTGCCGTTCAATCGTTAGTCCGTTTACGGTCACATCCCCATCCGGAGACGCGGTAAAGACAATTTTAGTAAACGGCACCCGTGCGGCATCTGCCGGTGCGAGGGCTGCCGCCGGCTGTTCAACTGCCGCGGTCACGGTCAGACCCGACCCAACCGGAGTCGGAGCCGCTGGTGCGCCAGGTGCGGCCGGAGCTCCCGGAGCTGCGGGCGCTGATGGCGCCACGACTACCGTCATATCATACTTTGCCCGGCTAATCGAACCAAAGTATCCCACTGCCGGCGATACCTCCATGGCCGCCTGCCACTTGGCAACCGCGGCTTTGGTGAGTCCGCCGAAATATGTCGTTTCATTTCCCGGTGAGCCCGCACCGCTTGCCGCGATGGTATAGCCCGCCGAATTCAAATACTTCTGTAAGCACATCACGTCATCACCGCGCGACCCTACGGTAAGGGCACGGGTGAAGGCGCATTTTTCTGCACCCCCTGCCGCCGGCGCACTGGCCGAACCGCCGGAAAGCGCCAAAAGTTGCGCCTGGAGTGCGTTGATCTGCGCCGTGAGCTGCTCAATCGTGTGCGCGGTCGTGTGATCCGCGACTGCAACCAACGGTACAAATGCCGCAACCCCTGAAACGGTGAGCGCGGTTGCCACGGCAACTACCTTTGCCCGAAAGCTTCCGCCTTCCCCTTTCAATCTCATGTTCATAGTTTGCGTATTACCTTTTAAGCTATGGAAACCATCCTTTGCCTCCTTACGTTATAAAGGCCAAAGAGGGCTTACCCACCTGTAAGCGCTCATTTTTTATCCGTCGACGCAGATATAGAAACAAGCGCGCTCAAATAAATAAAATTTTCCGACTAATAAGTGGAGTCAAGCCTTCCGAGCCGGTTGCTGGTTACCGGTAACCGGTTCAGATCGACCGGACCTTGAGTCTCCATGATGATCTTCTTCTCTTTGATCTGCGACAT